>DASWCA010000276.1:0-3466 GCA_036390355.1 Acidobacteriaceae bacterium | reverse complement strand
CGCGCGTTTCTCGACCCCGAACTGCAGTCAGGCAAGCTGAACCAGGCGGACGCCTACAGTGTGCTGGAAAACGACGTGGTCCTGAGCCACGCCTTCGCCAAGGAAGAGGTAGAGCGATTTACCTTCCGCTCGCCGGGCCAGGCGAATAGCTACTTCTACGGCTACACAAAGCTGCTGCAACTTCGCAAGGACACGGAAGCGGCGTTGGGGCCGAAATTCGACCAGAAGAAGTTTCACGATTTCCTGCTGGCACAGGGACTTCTTCCGCCCGACCTGATGCGCAAGGCGGTGATGGAGCGCTTTGTGCCTGGGCAGAAGAAATGAGCACGACCACGGATTTGCGCGGATGAAAACGGATCAAGCGGTGGGTTAAATCAAAAAGCGGCCCGCATCTCAGAGCGAGATGCGGGCCGCTTTTTGCTGCGCTCACGCGGTCTTAGGTTGGAAGAGCGCTATGGTGGCGCCGGTGGGATCGGCCAGGATGGTGAACCAACCGATGGTGGGGATCTCCATGGGGCCTTTGTGGATGGTGGCGCTGAGCGATTTCGCCTTCTCGGTAGCGGCGTTGATGTCGTCGACGCCGACGTAGGAGAGCCAGAAGGTAGGCATATCGGGCATGCTGTAGAGGCCTCCGCCGGGACCCGAGTCGGGCTTGAAGGTTGAATAGATCATCCCGCCGCCCATATCGTTATCGGTGAAGGTCCAGCCGAAGAGGCCGGAGTAGAACTCTTTCGCTTTGGCAGTGTCGGAGGTACAAAGTTCGAGGTGAACGAACGGGTTGGACATAGTAGGTATTCCTTTCGTAGTTATCTGTTTACGTGCCAGACCGCAATGAAACGGATGTTACGCGAGCAGGTTGAGGAAGTGGGGCGTTGATCGCGGATTTTATGGAGAATTGTTCGGTCGGGCTAACGGTGGCGGTTTACGGGAGATAATCCTACGCATGAAGCAGTTTGACTTGCGGGCGTGGATGGCCAAGGGCCGCGGGCGGTTTTGGTTGGCGCTATTGGTGGGATTGGTGTTTCTTCTGCCGCACCTGGTGCGGATGACGGCGATCGCCTCCTATCGCGATTACACGCCCTTCGCGGCGCAGTCGCTGAGCCCGATGGAGTGGGATGAGACGTTTCTGTACGGGCCGGAAGCGAACTACATGCTGGAGCGCCATTCGCTGGCAAGCGATACCGACACCTGGGAGCACCGCAACCAGCCGTTTCCTTACTCGGTGCTGCCGATCGCAGTGGAGGCGGTAATTGCGGAGTTCGCGCACGGGCTCGGAAATGCGCAGATGATCTGCTACTTTGTATTTCCGGCAATTGCGGCGTGGCTGCTGATGGGGATATTTGTCCGTGCCGGAGCGAACGTGCCGCTGGCCGCGGCGCTCGCGCTGACAGTGTTGGCTGTGGGATTTTCCCCGAGGACGGTGCTGGCGGGGGATGCGGCGCTTCTGCGGCATGGACTCCGGGGCGGGGTGGTAGATACGATGCAGGGTGCTCGAACGCCCAATCCCAATATGACGTTTCCGCTCTATCTCGGGGCGATCGTATGCTTGAGCGCCGCGATCCGAGGGCGAACTCTGGGCGATCGACGGGTGGCGCCAATGGTGGCTGCGGGAGCTCTGGGCGGACTTCTTTTCTACAGCTATACGTATTACGCGGTCGGGTGGAGCGCGGCAGTTCTGCTGCTGGTGCTGCTAAGCCTGGTTGGGACAGTAGGGATTCCAGGCGAAGTGGTGTGGACCTTAGCGGCTACTGCGGTGACGTCCTTGCCGTTTTTGTTCTGGAAGCATGCCTCTGCGGTGAGCGGGGCCTACGAGAACAGGATGAGCCGCCTAGGGAAGACTTTGGGACATTTGCCGACAGGGCCTGGGCTGAAGCTGACGCTGGTCTGGGGGTTGGTGGGTGTGGCCGGAGTGGGAGCATGGCGCTGGCTGCGGCCGCGGGTAATTTCGGCCGGTCTCGCGGAGCAGACGCGGAAGCAGTACGTGACCGTCCTGGTTACGGTGCTGGGGTGCTGCCTCGCGGGTGGCATTGCGGGACTGAACATGCAGGTGGTGACCGGATTCAACGTACAGGCAGAACACCATTTCCCGCATATGCTGCTGCAGCCGGTTGCGGTGGTTCTTGTCTGCCTGCTGGCAGCGGCTTCTAGCCGATGGCTGAAAATGGGGACGCTGTGCGGAGGGATCCTGTTTGTGGCGCTTTTTCTGGCATGCTGTGGAGCCCAGGTGGAGGCAGCGAGGAATTCGGCGGAGATACACCGCATGTCCGCGGCAGACCGCGTGCTGTTCGGATGGCTGCAAGCCTATAGTGCGGCGGGCTCCGTAGTGGCGACGACCGACCTGAGGCTGGCCACAGTCCTTCCCCTTTACACACACAACGGGACGCTGGTGGCGAATGGTACCCGGACGTCGGCGAGCGATCGGGAACTGGTGGAGAGGTATCTGCTGGCGAGCGCGCTGACGCGGACGCCGGCGGTCAAGGTGGAGGCGGCTCTATCGCAGGAGATCGGGTCGGCGAATCTACCGCTGCCGCTTGTGACGGTGAGTTATTTTCTGTTTGAGACCTCGCCGGAGTTCATCGATTCGTCGCGCCGCAGAATGAAGCAGAGCGTTCTCCCCGGCGTCATGGAGTGGTACCGGCACATGGATGTGGCGGACGAGTTGAAACTGCTACGCGTGGACTATGTGTGGACGAACAGCGGCCTTCCGCCAGAGACGCAAGGGCTGCAATGGGAACGCGTGCTCAACACTCGCGATGGAAGTCTGTGGAAGCTGGAGCGGCAGGGTACTCTACCTGCGGATTAATGGGTGCCCGCAGGACCCTTGCCGGGCCTGACCTTCTTGAACGTCCAGACGACAGCGACGCAGATGAAGCAGAGCAGCGAGAGCCACCGGAACACGTCGACGAACGACCAGATCGCTGCCTGCCGGCTGAGTTGCTGGTACAGCGTGGCCTGCGCGGGGTGAAGCGCATTCGCTGGGCCGAAGTGGCTGCCAAGAGCCTGTTGCGTTCCGCGAAGGGTGTTCTGGAACTCCCGGCCGGTTTGCGGCACGGAGTTGATGATCTCGTTCTGGTGGACACTGCTGCGGCGTGTGAGCAGCGTCTGCGCGATCGAGATCCCGATCGAGCCGCCAACATTGCGCATCAGGTTGAAAACGCCAGACGCATTGCCGATCTGGTCGTTGCGCAGCGTGCCGTACGCAGCGGTAGAAATGGGGACGAAGATGAAGGAGAGGCCGAACCCGGTGATAAGAATCGGCACCAGCAGCGTCGTGGGAGAGAGGCCGAAGGTCACATTGCCGAAGTAGAGTGTCGTGAGGCCAAAAGTGAAGAAGCCGAAGGTAAGCAGGTAGCGGGGGTCGACCCTGTTGGAGAGGTATCCGATGATCGGCATGCCGCAGATCGCGCCGATCCCGCGCGGCGCGACCACCAGTCCCGCGGTGAACGCGGTGTAGCCGAGCAGCTCT
>DASWCA010000275.1:0-13696 GCA_036390355.1 Acidobacteriaceae bacterium | reverse complement strand
ATTGAAATCCCATAGCCCCCACCGCCTCCGCCACCCCAGCGGCTTCCTTCAAACGGCCCTATCAAAACTGCCCCGAGAGAGCATCTCGCGCGGATCCCAGCATCGTGGTCGGGCCAGCCCTGATAGGGTCCTATCGTTTATCGGTACAAATCCGAAGGATGAACCGATAACTTCGGTCTTGCCCGCGATCGAGTGTCAATGGAATCGGCCGATAGCGCTCTCTGCCAGATGAGGCCCAGAGGTAGAGCCGAGACAGCGCCTGTCAGTTTTGGTGATGTCACGGAAACCATTTGCCAAATGATTTGCCGAAGTCCGCTTGGTTCGTGTAAACCCGCCCGTTAAGTCCCTTGATGTCGACGAACACGTGGTTTCCTATCGCGGCCGCCGCCGGTGCGGCGTCCGTCAGTCCGTCCCCTTGAACCTCGGTCCGCGGGCTGAAGGCCTTTCCGAGTTCTGCTTGGCTCAGGTAGATTCGCTGATCTAGTCCCTTCGTGAATACGAAGATGCTATTGCCCACGGCGGCAAGGGCTGGTGTGACATCAGTGCGCACGTTCATTGGAAACCACTGTCCGAAAGCATGCCCGAAATCGGCCTGGTTCAGGTAAAGTTGGCCATCGAGACCCTTGACTGCGATGAACACATGATTGCCTACCGCAGCCGCCGCGGGTGCGGCGTCGGTGCGACCGTTTCCTTGCACCTCGAACCAGCCGCTGAAGGCCTTTCCAAGCACGGCTTGATTCAAGTAGATGCGTTGATCGAGGCTCTTCGCGAATACGAAGATACTGTTTCCCACTGACGCTACGGCCGGAGGGGCATCAGTGCGGAAGTTCATGGATGACCATCCGACGAATGGATGTCCGACATCCGCCTGGTTCATATAGACGCTTCCGTCGAGGCCCTTGACAGCTACAAACACGTGCGCGCCCACGGCTCCGGCTGAGGGGGCGGATTGGGTCCTGCCATTCCCCTCCATCTCCCTCCATCCCTGGCCGGCTTGACCCAAGGCTGCCAAGTTATAGAAAACGCGTCCGTCAACTCTTCTCGCAAAGAAATACACGTTATTACCGGCAGCGGATACGGCCGGGGCTACGTCCGTCATGAAGCGGTCGGCGACGGTAGGACCGCTGTTCGGAAGCTTCGCAATCTGTTGCCGCAGATATTCCCAATCAAAGGCGTTGAACATGATGGCGTCAACGCCTTGAAAGGCGCCCCCTGCCAGGTTGTTCATGGTGTCGCCGACGCGGACGTAGACCCGGTTGTTGATGAAATCAAACGCGTCCGGATCAGGTATGAACGGATCCTTGGAATGTCCAGGATCTTGGGGATCCTGAAAATGCGGTGAGCTGCTGGGTTCGAGGCCGAAGTTGTGCCCGACTTCCTGGCCTATGCATGCTGCGGTCATTTCAATGCCTCGAAAATTACCGGACACGCAGGAGGCACGTGGAAGGTCGCTGTATGGTGCTGGAGGTCGCCCCGAATTGCCGCCAGGTCCACATGGGACTTCCCGACACACTGGGGTGAATATCCCGGGTCGGAACTCGACTGAGACGTTGATGTGGTCTCCAGCCGCCGCATTGATAGATCGGGTCTGCTTATATACGCAGTCGTAATAGCCCGCGATGTATCCGTCGCACGGCGTGCCGATCAGGTATCGCAGGCCGCCGGGAACAGCGCCGTTCAGGCTGTTCTGAACACCATCGCGAACCGGAAACATCGATCCCAGCCGATTCATGCTTCGCTGAACGTCGGCGTCCCACGTCGCGGTCGGCGCAAATGCATCTGAACCTGTACCCTTGAAGAGATACGTGACGATTAAATGCAGATCCTTTGTTGGCAGAAGTTGGAACTCTAGCGAATAGGTGGCCAGCACATGTGCTTGGGCATCCGCCAGTCTTGCTTCCAGGGAATAGCTACCTACCCACGGTAGGTCGATTCCCGGTACACGGATCAAAAGGCTCGGCTTTCCGGAGGCGTTCTGTAGGGAGAGAAATTGGGAGTTCGACCAGGCGGTGGACAGACGGGAGCCATCCGGCCGCACGATCATAGTCTCGATCTGATTAGTGGCTGCGGACGTGCTCGGATCCGTGACGACGCGGAAGGCCGTAGTCTTGCCGGCTACGAGTGAAGTCTCGCTCAAGCCTTGCTGCGCGGTCACCTGCGCGGCGGCGGGACCGGCTCCAAGGAGCGTGCCGGCCGTGACAATAGTGCTAATTAATAGATTGCTGCGCATAGTTGACCTCACCTGCTGAGGAGCGACTCATGTCGTGCAGGAGCGGACCCGACAATCAACCTGCCTGCGAATAGCTCGCTTCTCACTTATTTCAAATGGTGATTTGCGAATTATCTGCCCCCTCAGGGCAGCGAGCAACCTATTTTTTTTATTTCTTCTCTCAAACTTGGTCAGATCGAGTGCCACTGATTCAGCGAAGAACAGGCCAACGGATATCAGCGAGGGAGCAAAGCTATCTTCATGATCGCGAGCGTAAATGCCAGGACGCGCGAGCCAGTAGTCCCTTGCGCGCCCGAATGATCGTGTGTCGGCTCAATCCGGTTCGGTCGAGAACCTTGACCGGTATCTTTCGCCGCGCGAGGGAACGCGATGACCTCGGAAGTGGATCGCGCGATTATGTCCGGTTGGTCGGCCACGCGGAAGTGATGTGACGCCGACTACTCGCGATTAGGAAGTCGGCTACTCGTCGGTCATCGGCAAGCGACCCACAGACACGTTTCGGGAAAACGGCGCGCTCTCGGAAACTCCGTTGTCCCGGACTTCAAACTGACCCTCCTAACAAGACAAGTGACCGCGGGCACATCGGAACCCCCGCTGGCTCGATACAATCAGACAAGGATGGAATCACTGGAGCGCGGCCTTGTGTCTGGCCCTCTATTTCCATCGGATACCAAGTCAAATCATTGATTTCAGGTATACTTAGAAATTAAGTTGTCTGGAATGAGGATTTTACGGATGCCACCCACACCTAAGCTCTTTGTTTCGAAGATTATACGTATTTAAGGGGGGAAGGGGGTAGGCACTGAACGTCGGCAAAAGGCTGCAACCGGAGTGGAGTAAAAGAGAGTGTGGGGGCAGACGATGCAGGAAGTGATTGACTTCATTCTGGAGCTGGACAAGCTCAAGGGCGTGACCCGGAAGACGCGTCCGCTGGGCATGGATCGCTACGAGAATTCGGCGGAGCACAGTTGGCAGATCGCCATGTTCGCGATTGCGCTGATGCCGTATGCCGAGGCTCCGGTTGACCTGAACAAGGTCATCCGCATGCTGCTGGTACACGATGTTGGCGAGATCGACACCGGCGACACCATCGTCTTCGCGGAAGGCGGTTGGGAGGAGCGCAAGGCCGCGGAGTTGCTGGCCGCGAAGCGAATCCTGGGCATCCTGCCCGAGCCGCTCAGCGCGGAACTCGTCGCGCTGTGGCAGGAGTTCGAGCTGGGCGAGACGGCGGATGCTCGCTTCGCAGGCGCCGTCGACCGCGCGATGCCGGCGCTGCTGAATCTGAACAACAACGGCCAAAGTTGGCGGGAGAATGGCATCGGCTACGAGCGCGTGGTGAAGCGCATCGGTCCGCAGATTCAGGCTGGCTGCCCCGCTCTGTGGAGCTACATGGAGACGCGCCTGCTCACCGCGAAAGAGAGTGGCTGGTTTGGGACTGCGAACACGTAAGACTTAGACCGCGCGGAGTTCCAGCTTCCACGTGGCCTTAGCAACCGGGGCTGCGGAGTTGAGTTTCAGCCGATAGACCGCATCGCCCCACGAGTGCTTCATCGCATCGTCGGTGACTGCAATCTTCTCGACCGCCGCTTTCAATTCGCTCCGGTCGAATGACAGCAACGTGGCTCCGATGCGGACGCCGTCCGGCTGAACGACGGGCTCGACTGCGGTCATCAGCGAGAGCATCACGTCGACCGGCTTGTCGAGCACGAAGTCTTCGGAGATCGCCACGACGCCCTTCGCGCGATCGAGTGTGAGCGTGCGAATCCAGCGGCGAGCGCTGGCCTCCTTGGGATATGCCGACGCGAGGTTCGCGCGGAAGACGGCTTGCGTGTCCGTCGATTCGTAGTGCAGATCCGTTGCGCGGAATGTTACGCCGTCATGCTGCATCACGCCGCCGATGGTTGGCAGGTTGTGGAACGCCGACTGCATCGGCCAGAGCGTGTAGCGGTCCTTGCTGAAGGTCGTCGCGGTATACGCTTCGGGACCGACATCGATGAAGACCGGCTCGCCGTTGTAGAAGAGGATGAAGCTGCCGGAGTCGTTGTGGCTGTGACTGCGGCCGTTGCTGGCGGCCTGCGCGGCGATGTAGAAGCCCTCCGCGGAGCCGTTCTTCTGGCGCGCCGTCATCAGGCCGAGGTGCGGATACCAGGCGTCGCGCGGAAGGGCGTCGTGCGCGGGTGCGGTCGCAATCTCGTCCGCCACCATCAGCCGCGCGAGCGTGCGCGACAGCGAGGCAACGCCGCCGCGGTCGGTGATGATGGCTCGGCTAAGTGCCGCGCCCTGCGACGAGGTCCCGTGCTCCTTCGCGTCGAAGGCGCCGAATTCCGCGAGCATCTCGTCTCCCGTGGCGCGGCCAAATCGGTACGCGACATCCGGCGGAGGCCCATCATGCGGATGCGCGTCGCCGTAGTTGACGTAGTAGTTGCCCGCGATGTGGACGTTCGAAATGTAGTGGCCCATCGCGCGCATAAATGGATGCTTCAGCGCGGCATCGCCCTGGCCTGCGTGCGCGGAGACCAGCGTCGCGCAGCAGTCGAAGAACGACGCGGCGGACCGCACCCAGTAGCCGGGACCCTCCTCGCATCCAGCATCGGGCGAGTAGTCCGCGAGAAACTCATCGACGCTGCTGCACACTTTCTTTACCACCGCCTGGCGGCGCTGCGGGTCTTTTTCGAGCAGAAGGTTTGCGGTCAGCACGTTCGAGTTGATCCACGGGTTCCAGTTGTTCAGGCTGTGCGGCTTGCCATTCAGGCCCATCCAGCCGAAGTCGTTGCGGTTGAAGTAGGGATCGAGGATGCGGCGTTTCGCTTCGAGGTGGATGCGTTCGACGATCCGCGGCGAGACCGCGTTGAGTTGCGGCTCCAGCAGGTATGCGACCCACGCGACGGTTGCGGAGGTCTCCGCGCCGAAGAGTTCGATGATGGGCTCGGCCGCATCCGCCAGCCCGACGCCGGCCTTCTGCGCGCCCAGATGCGCGGGCACGCCCCAGAAGCTCTCCTCGCAGATCAGCCAGATGCCGTTGGCGATCTGGTCGAGATACTTGCCGGTGTTCGCGACGCATTCGCCGAGCACAAGATCGCCGAGACGGTTGCGGCGGCCGAAGCTGATCGCCTCGAACCGCGTGCGGTTGCCGTTGCGCTTGAACTCAAGCTCGTCGGTGGCGAGCATCGCAGGCCACGGCCCCGAGTTGACGGCGTCGGCGCGGGCGATGAGAGCTTCGCGGATCTGCTGCGACAGCGCGCTCCACTTCTGATCGCCGGCTTTGGGATAGGGCTTCCACGCACCGGGCGCCAGCAGCGCGGCGGAGAGAGGGCCGAACGTATTCGCTACCAGTCCGCGGGGGACGCCGTCGACCGCCACAGCCTGCGCTGCCGCGAAGTTGGGCCAGAGAGAATTACCGCTGAGAACTACCGTGCCTGCTGCTACGCTCGTAAGAAAAGTACGCCGATCCATAGGACTAGCGTACGCCGGGAATGGGACGAGATTGTTGAATGAATCGATAACCACTGGCATCTAAACCGGGACCTGGTTACAGAGCAGCGAAGGAGAGAGCATGGGAGGGATGATCCCGCTGGGCGATGCGTCGCGGCGGCTGACGCGGTGGCCGCTGGTGACGGTGCTGCTGATCGCGGTCAATGCCTACGTCTTTACGCGTGAGCTGATGTATGGCGAAGACTTCGTCTACGCGTGGTCGGCGATTCCGGCGGAGATCATGTCGGGCCATGCGTGGCTCACGATCCTTACGGCGATGTTCATGCATGCAAGCTGGCTGCACATTATCGGCAACATGGTCTTCTTCTGGGCCTTCGGGCCGGAGATCGAAGACGCCATGGGACGATGGCGCTTCCTGGTGTTCTATCTGCTCGGCGGGCTGATTGCCATGCTCGCTCAGATCGTGGCGGCGCCCACCTCCACCGTGCCGAACCTGGGCGCGAGCGGCGCGATTGCCGCGGTGATGGGCGCGTTCCTGGTGACGTATCCGCGGGACCGCATCAAGACTGTGCTGTGGGTCGTGATCTATGTGCGGATTGCGTTTGTGCCGGCGTCGCTGCTGATCGGGTTCTGGTTCCTGACGCAGTTGTTCTCGGCGGGCGAGGTCGCGCACAGCGTGCAGAAAGGCGGGGTGGCCTACCTGGCGCACATCGGCGGATTCCTGTTCGGAGTGGCGACAGGCAGGCTTTGGACAGGGTCGCGGCGTCGCACGGTGTGACCCCCTGTTCGACGCGCTGAGGCTCGCGTCGAACAGGGGCACCCGGCGGTTGTTCGTTCACAACGAGTTCAGGAAGATGATCAGCGCCGCCTTGTCTTCGGGATTCAATTCCTTGAAGTGTTTGGCTGGTTCGCGTGCTTCGTTCTCGTGACGCGAGATCGCATCCTCGAGCGACAACGACTTCAGATCGTGCATGAAGCGGGGCTTGGTCCGTAATCCCCAGAGCGGAGCTGTTCTCAGTTTATTCGCCGTGTCCTGCGGGCCGACCTGGACGATCCCGTCGCCGGTGCCGATGTCGTGCAACAGGAAATCGCCGAAAGGATGGATGATCTTGTCCCCCAGCGCCTCGGGCACGGTAAACATGCCGCCATCGATCACTGTCCCTACAGGAGCCGTGGTGAGGGATGCGACATGGCACGTAGCGCAACCGATCCGGCTGAAAAGCTGTCCGCCGCGAATGGCTGCGGGGGTGGTCGCAAGCGCCGTGTCTCGAGGTGGGACCATGGTGCCGCGGATGAACTGGGCGAAGTGGTCGATGTCCGCCAAGCCAAGGTCATCGGGCTGATCCTCCGGGTCCTTTGTGCTCTTCAGGACCTGGGTCGCGTCCGTGGGGCGCAGCCGGCTGGTGACTCCCATCTCGTTGACATAGGCATCGGCAATAAAGGAGAGCAGGCTGCTGTGCTGATCCTTCCAGCCGAAGCGTCCGACGCGGGTCTGTCCGGGAGCCTCGAAGATGGGGGCCTGCACCACCTCGCCATGAATCCTGCCGCCGCTCAGCTCCGGCTGCTGTTCGGCGATGGCGATCAGGGTCTTATCGTCGATGGCTTCGACAAATCCGTCTCCCAGAGTGTTAAGAGCGGCACGCAGCGCGCGGATGTTCTCGATCGCGGGGATGTGCTCCTGGGCTTCCGGACCGATGGCACGGTCGTTGACGATGGACCTGCCGGTGATCGTGTTCTTTCCGTCGTTGATGAAGATGGTCGGATTGACGAAGTTGCCGCTTTCGTCCAGGTGGCCAACCCGGAGTTCGGTGAACTGGCTGGCTCCGCCGCTGTTCGGATTTTGATGGCAGTTGACACAGGCGGTCGCGTTGTACACGGGCCCGAGTCCGGTTGCGACCGAGTGATCCAGCTCGTACACCTGCTGGTCCCGGGCATAGGTATCGCCGGACGGCTCGACGATTCCGTTGCTGACGCTGGCTGCGCCGTTGAAGCTGGGAGTGTTAAACCCGGCGGGCGCTTCCGTTACTGAGTTGGCTGCGACTCTGGCGAGTCCCGTACCCAGTGCGATCAGGATCGCGACCGGGCAAGAATAGAGGAGAATCCTCCTCCAAAGGGGCGTGAGCATGGCATTCCTCCGGGACCCGCAGTCGCCTGCGCGCGTGCAGGGCGCAGGCTGGCTGAACCGTTGGTCTGGAGATCCTCGAAGCCGTGACGGAGCGATCAAGAACAACGAACCGAAGTCCCAAGTCTTGTGCCTATGCAAACTGCGTGGCGCACGGTTTATTCCCCGGCAGCAGAGAGGGTGCGGCCGGGATATCCTGAACCCGCGAGCTAGTGTGGTTACGCAGAAGTTTGTTACGGAGGGATGAAAGTGCAACGAGGGATATGGGCTGCGGGATTGCTGGTGGGGACCTTGGGGGCTACGGCTTTCGGTGCAGCGGTGGCGCAGGAGCCGTCACGCAGCGTGGGACATGCGGGCGAGAAGATGGATCGCGCGTTGATGGAGATCTCGGTACCCGCCTTGGAGCTGCTTTATGCGAGACATGCTTATACGGTGACGCAGGTGACGCGGTGGTACCTCGACCGCATCGCGCGCTACGACGGCACGTACCGGGCCCTTCTGCATGTGGATGCCGAGGGCGCTTTGAAGCGCGCCGCAGAAGAGGATGCGGAACCGAGGGGTGCGAAGCATGGCGCGCTGTGGGGCGTTCCCATTGTGGTGAAGGCGAATACCAGCGTGAAAGGGCTCGTGACCAGCGCGGGCTGGGTGGGATATCTGAAGCCGGGAAAGGAGCTGGTCGCGCCGCGCGATGCCATGGTGGTGCGGCGGCTTCGCGAGGCGGGCGCGGTGATCCTGGGTCAGACGAATATGCCCGACTTTGCGGCGAGCGATACAAATATCAGCTCGGCAGGCGGGCGGACGGGGGATGCGTACGATGTGCGCTTCTCGCCGGGCGGATCGTCGGGTGGGACTGCGACCGCGGTGGCGGCGAACTTTGCGGTGCTGGGCACAGGCACGGACACGGCGAACTCGATACGCCAGCCTGCGGCGAATAACAGCCTCGTCGGGATGCTGCCGACACGCGGATTGACCAGCATTGCGGGGATTGAGCCGCTGGATTGGCTGCGCGACAATACCGGGCCGCTGGCGAGGGACGTGACCAGCGCGGCGATCGCACTGGAAGTAATGCAGGCGGAAGATCGATTGGATCCGTGGACCGCGGGGAGTTCAGCGAAGGCGCAGCGGGGGCCTTATACGCAATATCTGAAGAAGGACGCGCTCAAGGGAAAGCGGTTCGGCGTGCCGTGGTTTGTGCTGGAGGGATCGCCTTCCGTGTATGGGACGGGCAAGGATGCTCCGCCGCTTGCGGGGGGCGTGGTGCCGGAGACGCGTGCGGCGTTCATGAAGGCGATCGACCAACTGCGCGCGGCGGGAGCGACCGTCGTCATCGACAAGGAGATTCTGCCGGAGAGTTTCTTCGCCAAGGTGAGGACGGTGACGACGCAGCCTTACCGGCGCGAGGGTGTGGACAGTTTTCTGCGGGACTTTGGGCCGGCGCAGTATCACTCGGTTGCGGAGTACGAAGCGGCTACAGGCGATGCGTTTCCGGCGTACATGGTGGGCGGCGGCCGAGGCAGAGACGCCGGCGCGGCAGTTGCTCCGCAGAAACTGATCGAGACCGATACCGACCGCGAGAAGAACTACTACGGGCCGCAGCGCGAGGCCCTGGAGGAGTACACGTCCACGATGCGGCGATGGAAGCTGGATGGATTTGTCTATCCGGCGCTGCAGATTCCTACGTATGACGAGACGCTGCCGGGAGCGTCGAAGGCCGGGCCTTACAGCGAGACGGGATGGGTGAACCGGCTTGGCGTCCCGGCAGTGTCGGTGCCCGGTGGATTCTATGCGAATGGGTTGCCGTTTGGGTTGGAGATTTCAGGCGAGAGATGGAAAGATGGCGACGTGTTGGGGTGGGCGTATGCGTATGAACAGGCGACACACAATCGCAAGCTGCCGAAGCTGGTGGAGGGAGCACGACAAATGCCTTAGATGGCCGCAGGGTTGAGGGTTGATAATCTTCCATGCGAATTAAGTTGATTTGCTTGTTCTTACTCTTCGGGCTGTGGCTGCAGTCTGCGCGCGCGCAAGGCACTGTGCCAACCTTCAAGCACTCCGCCGGCCTGGGCTCCTACACTCTCGCAGGCCGTGACCCGCTCGTGGCAGGGACCACCACAATCCCTACCGTACTGGTTCCCATCGCGCTCTCCTTCGACGCGAAAAGTCCAGACGCGAAGAAGACAGCCGGCAAACCCTTTGTCATGGACGCAGCCGCGGACGTACCGCGTGTCCTTCGCTCTCCCATCTTTTCGAGATTCGCCTTCGCACCCGGCAACACCACGCAGTATGCCGATGCCATGCTGCACGCTACCTTCTCCTTACCCGGGGCCGATGGAGGTCACACGCTGCTCGGCAAGCCCGAGGTGAAACCGGTCAGGATCACCGTTCCCGCCGGCTACGGCTACGTCCTTACTTCGAAGCGGGACGGCGGCTCTGTCGCCGTGGTCGACATCGAGTTCGTACAGCGGGAACTTTTCAAGCAGATACCCAGGCAGGAAGGCAATCTCGTCATCGCCTTGACGCATAACACGACCTATTACACGGAGAGCGACGCGACGCTCTGCTGCTCGTGGGGAACACACGGAATCGACTCCGCCACGGGAAACTCCTTCGTGCTCGGTACCTATCTCCGTGCCGCGCCGGCTGTGGTCGAAGAAAGCGACGTGCAGCCTCTCACGCAGCAACTCGCGGAGTTCATCAACGATCCGCTGCACGACCCGCTGTTCCACGGCCGCAACGTCCCCGGTCCGGGGAACACGGTCGCCAGTTGGCGGCGTCCGGGCGATCAGGGAGGATGTGGCGGCACGCACATCGCCACCTCCTACTTCCTTCTCGAGCCCACGGATGCGAACCCCAAGAACAATTTTCCCGCATCGAAGGCCTTTGTCGCTCACGTTGGTGGAGCCACGTACCATCTGCAAAACGCAGCCCTGCTCCCCTGGCACGCGGGCGCCTCGGAAGGCCTTGGCAACACATACAGCTTTCCGGACGCGCACGCGCTCACTGCGCCCGCCGAGCGCTGCGCGCCAGTCGGCGGCGCCTCCGCAGCGGTCGTCTCCGTACCGCCCACACTCGCGCCCGTCCCTCTCAGCGGAACACCCAACGGACATCAGCTTATCGGCTACTGGACCGGGACGTTTCCGCTCCGCGAGGTCTCGCCGCAGTGGGACATCATCCTTGTCGCCTTCGCCGAACCTGACAGGAACGCACCGCAAGGGACCATGCAGTTCCACCCGCGTGCTGGAGTCGATCCCGAACAGTTCAAATCCGACATTGCCAGCTTGAAGAGCCAGGGCAAGAAGGTCATGATCTCCCTGGGCGGCGGTGGCAAATATTTCACTCTTAACGATTCTGCGAGTATCCCCACCTTCGTCTCATCGGTAACACAGATCGTCACCGACTATGGCTTCGATGGGATCGATCTGGACTTCGAGACTCCCTCACTCAACATCGATCCTGGAGACACGGACTTCAAGCATCCCACCACGCCATCCATCGTGAACGTCATCTCGGCCCTGCGTCAGTTGCACGATCACTTCGGCCCCGGCTTCATGATCAGCCTGGTGCCCGAGGGCACACAGATCCCCGCCGCCGGCGTAAGCTACGGCGGCCAATTCGGCTCCTACCTGCCCATCGCGTATGCGATTCGCGACATCCTCTCCTTCGTCGACGCGCAGGACTACAACACGCCGCCGCTCGAAGGTCTCGATGGCGAGATCTACCAGTCAAGCTCGGTCGATTATCACGCTGCGATGACGGAACTCCTGCTGCACGGCTTCAACGTTGGAGGAAATCCGAAGCAGTTCTTCCCGCCCTTGCCGGCCAGTAAAGTCGCCGCCGGCTTCCTCAGCGGATACACACAGCCGGCCATCGTCAGTCAGGCGATGGCCGAGATCATCTTCGGAGTCGGCAAAGCTCCCGCTGGAGCCAGGTATAAGCTGCGCAAGCCCACCGGCTACCCCGGCATGCTCGGGGCTATGCTCTGGACCATCGACGCCGACCGCCGCGGCAACTACAGCTTCTCAAACCTGGTTGGGCCACAACTCCACGAGTACGCGGCAAGCAAGTAGCGTTTGCGCCCGCTGCCGATCTTCAGCCGGGAGGATCTATTGCGTAACGAAACCGGGGGGACTATAGTACGGCTGAATCGGCACAGCTAGTTTCCCATAGGAACTTTCACGCGACAGATGTTTGTCTGTAGCCGCTCCATGTGCTCTGCTGAAGTTGCCGGAATTGCCGGGCCCGGACGGCTCAACCCTCCCCTGAGACGCCGAACCTTTCATGTTGAACGATCTTCGTGATTGGAGATGAGGCATGTCCTCGAATTCGGATTCGGATCGACTTCCCTGGCAGCGAAAATTCTTTGTCCCTGCAGTTGCGGCGCTGTTCGTGATTTATAGCCTGGAGATGTTCCTGTCGGCGAGGCTGGAGTCGCAGACCTTTGACGAACCGGCGCATCTCTATGCAGGCTATTCCTACTGGCTTCGTTCCGATTTCGGCATCAATCCGGAGCACCCTCCACTGGTGAAGCTGGTGGCTTCGCTGCCGCTGCTCGTGGAGAAGCCGAAGTATCCGGAGCCTACGAACGTGTTCTTTCGCGCCGACTCCGCGATCGGAGGCAGGCAACTATTGGGCGCCCCTGGTTCTGACTCGCTGCTAAACCGTGCGCGCGTGGCGGTTGCGATCTTTGCGCTTCTGCTGGCGGTGCTGGTGACGCTCGCAGGCTGGGAGATGTTCGGGCAGGGAGCGGCGCTGTTTGCTTTGACGCTGTTTGTCTTCGATCCTCTGCTGGTCGCGCATGGGCCGTTGCTGGGAACCGATGTGGGCGCGGCCTGCTGCATCTTCGCGACAATCTATTCGTTCTATCGCTACGTAAAGCGGCCGACGCTGGTGCGGCTGTGCCTCTGCGCTGTGGCGGCGGGCCTCTCGCTGGCGGCCAAGCACTCGGCGATTTTGATCTTTCCTGTGCTGATACTGCTCTCCGCAGTTGAGGTTACGATTTACCGGATGCCAGCCGCTGCGGAGAAAGCGAATCCGCTGCCGGTCCGGGGCCGCGCTCGCTGCGCGCTGCGGATGGCTGCTTCGCTTCTCATCATCGCGGTGGTGTCGATCGCGATTCTCTGGGCCTTCTATGGATTTCGCTACCAGGCCCGGCCGGGCGGCGCGCAGATGACGCCTCCGACGGCGGTATTTCTGGAGGAGCTGCACCATCCGGTGGAGGCGAAGACGATCGCCTTCGCGGAGCGGCACCATCTGCTGCCCGAGGCGTATCTGTACGGCTTTACCGACGTAACCATGCTCAGCCGTGACGGGCGCGTGATGTACCTCTTCGGCAAGATGTACCCGCAGGGACGCTGGTTCTACTTCCCGGCGGCGTTTGCGATCAAGTCGACGATCGCCTTTCTGCTGCTTCTGCTGCTGATTCCGTTCAGCCGGATTCTGCGGCGAAGCGAACTGCGCCGCGAGGTGCTGTTCTTGGCCATTCCTCCGGTCGTTTTCTTCGCGGCCGCGATGACATCGAAGCTCGACATCGGCATACGGCACGTGATGCCGGCGATGCCGTTTCTGATCGTGCTTGCAGCGGCGGCGGCTGTGAGTCTCGCCAGCCAGTCGCGCGTGTCGGTCTGGGCTGTCTCAATTCTGCTGGCGATCCATGTGGCTTCGTCGCTGAACGCCTTTCCGAACTACCTGCCTTACTCCAACGAGTTCTTCGGCGGGCCGGGCAGAACGTATCGCGTGCTCTCCGACTCAAACGCGGGTTGGGGCGGAGGGTTGAAGGCGCTCCACGTGGATCTGGCGAAGCGGCACATTACGGAGTGCTGGCTGGCCTATTCGGCGCTGCCCAATCCGGCGAGCTTTGGGATTCCCTGCAAGCGACTGCCGACCTTTTTCTCGATGATTTTGGACAGGGGTCA
>DASWCA010000274.1:0-14871 GCA_036390355.1 Acidobacteriaceae bacterium | reverse complement strand
GACATTCCCCCAGTCGGCGAATTCATCACCATGATCCACGACGCCGGCTGCGAGATCTACGCTTGCCGCGCCACGGTAGACATGTTTCATCTGAAGCCCGAAGATTTCTGCGACGAGGTCGACGGCGTCATATCCGTGGGACAATTTTACGAAAAGGCAGCGGGCGCGCAGATCATCTTTACTTGAGAAGGTCATCGAAGCGGGATGGGCGATTTGGAGAAACAGAGCCGAAAGGACCATTGGGAAGACGTCTATGCAACGCACTCAAGCCAGGAGCTTAGCTGGTTTGAAGCGGTCCCTGCGATGTCGCTGGAGATGATTCGAAAGAGCGCGCACGACAAGCGTGATTCGATCGTCGATGTGGGTGGAGGCAACTCCCGGCTTGTGGACTGTCTGCTCGCAGAGGGATACGGCTCTATCGCCGTTCTCGACGTCTCTTCGAGAGCCCTCTCCGCTACACAGGCCCGGCTAGGAGATAAAGCGGCGGAAGTAGAGTGGATCGAGTCGGATGTGCTCGCATGGAAATGCTTGTCGCCATTTGATATCTGGCATGACAGAGCCGCCTATCATTTTCTGACGGATGCGCAGGACCGGGTCGCCTACGTGAGCTTGGCCTCGAACGCAGTGAGGTGCGGCGGTACGCTGATTGTTGCTACGTTCGGACTCGAAGGCCCACGTTCCTGCAGCGGACTGCCCGTATATCGCGCAGGCTCGGAGATGATTGCCGCCGACTTTGCGCCATGGTTCGCACTCGTGGAGAGCCTCCCGTACGAACAGGTAACTCCCAGCGGAAACATCCAGCGATTCCAAGTCAGTTGTCTTCGGCGGAAGTGAGCGGGTGTATAGCCTGCTCTCATTGCGTTTTAATTCAGACGGTAGCGGCTCACCTGGAACTTACAATCCGTGCCGCTCGGGCATAGGACCCGAGATTGAAGACATTGGCATAACCCAAGCCTTTCAATCTCGCCTTGGCTATCCCGCTGCGCATTCCACTTTGGCAATGCAGCAGCAACACTTGATTCTTGTCCTTTACGCTGCGTGGCAGGAGTATTTCAATCTTGTCCAGCGGAAGGTTTAGCGCTTTCGATAGATGGCCGGAGTTGAACTCGGCAGCGCTGCGTACGTCAATCACCCGTGCCCCGTTTCTCAAATGCGTCAGCGCGTCTTTGGAGGAAATCTGACGGCTGCGTTGGATGGCATACGTCAGTGCGACCATTCCAAGGATGACTAGAATTGTCGTCCAGTTCATAGTTTCGACGTTTCTGCGACATTGAGTTCGACGATAATGTCAGGCAGCGAAATCAATGTATTGCGGATCAGGCAGTGATGCACGGAACGCATGAGGCCCTCTGTCTGGCCTTCGGTAAGGGGAGTTGCGCACGTGACATGCACGCGGAAGTTGCCGAGCCGGACCGGTTGAAGTAACTTATCGGCGGTTACGGAAACTTCCACGCCGCTCTCCGCCAGATTGCGCGCCTTCAGATACTGCACAGCATAGAAGGCCGCGCAGGACCCCAACGATGCGAGCATCAACTCCGGAGGGGTCATCCCAGAGTCGTCGCCGCCGTTCTCCACTGGCTGGTCGCATATAACCGTGTGGGATCGTGCTTGAATGGAAAACTTTACACGCCCAAGATTCTTAATCGTCACTTCCATAACGGTCTTCGCCTTTCAATAGAACAAAGACACGTGGGCGATGATTCGTTACATCAGGGCGGATGCTTTTTCCGTGCTCGGCATGCCCAGCAAGCGCAGGTATTCCTGAGTGAGCATGGATCGCAGACGAGGTGCAACAGCAGCGTCGCATGGAATCTCCAGCAAGCGGCAGCGATCGATGGCCACCCGTAGATTGCGGAGGAACGCAACGCAAGCTGGGCACGCTTCAATATGCCCACGCATCTCCTCACAAGTGCGGGGCTCCACTCGGCCATCTAAATATTCAGAGAGGTTTGAAAACAATTCGCGACACTCGACGGGGCGTTGTCCGCCGTTGGCTCGGCTTCGCTTAGATTTCTTCCCGGCAGTCGCGTTTTTGTCCACTTGTTCGGATGCGCTATCCAGCATTCGGTTCATCTCTTTGCGCACCCACAAGCGTGCCCGATGGAGGCGAACCCTGACCGTCCCGGGCTGCAAGCCGAGAATCTGCCCGACTTGTTCGGTTTTCAGCTCCTCCATGTCGTGGAGCACAAGGACAATGCGCAATTGAACCGGGATGCGCAGGACGGCCTGATGCAGAAGATGGTGCTGCTCGGCGTGGAGAAGATTGCCTTCAGGGCTCTCGGCGGCATCCTGCAATAGTCGCCCCAGTTCTGTATCGTCGGGCATCAATTCATCCAGTGACAGCATGTGCCTGGGAGTGGACGCGCCTTTCCGGCGCATACGCCAGCAGCGGTTCCGGGTGACAGTATAGAGCCAGACCGCAAGAGCTTGCGGGTCGTGAATCTTGCTAAGGTGCCCCAGCGAACGGGAGAGAACCTCCTGCATGGTATCTTCCGCGTCCTCCCGATGCCCGCAGACCTTCATGCTGAAGGAATAGACTGTATTCTGCAGCAGCCCAATGGCCTCTTCGATCGCTTCAGGAGTGCCACGGCGCAGGAGCTCGGCAGCTTGAATCAGTTCGGGTCGCATCGATTGCGGTTCTCACCAACAAACCTAGTATAGTCTTCGGCCCTCACTGGACACACAGGTGATCAGGGTCGCTCGCTTGCCGCCCGGCTTGGATCATGAGGAGACAGACCGGGCAGACCTTCTTCAGCCACTCGCGCAATTTGAGCACGTCAGGCTCGGAGCATGAAGCCAGCCATCCGCGCAGTAAGGCAGTTGCGAGGTCAATGTCGGCGCCTGGCCGGTTTGCCTCCAGACGAAACATGTGACGATACACCTCATCCTTGAGCTGGTCGCAACGATTGTGGCGAGCATTGCTCGATCGGGTTGCACCTTTCCGCGCAGTCATGTCTTCTCCCCCTTCAGTTCATCACGCCACAGGTTGCATCTTTCAGACCCATTGCCCGCAGTATCGCCATGGCCGGGCACCAGTTTGTGAATGCCGATTGCAACAGGTTGAGTCCGACGAACACCGTCAGCCACAGCCAGTAGAGAGAGAAGTAGTGCGCCAGCGTGAGCGATAGAAGTACCATCGCGCCGGCCATCATGCGTAAACCACGTTCGACTGTCATACAGAAACTCCTTGTTTGGGTTTGGATTGAGGTACGGGTACGGATTGGTGCCGGGAATGGACCATGTAATAGAGGACAGGAATGGTGGGCCATGAGAGAAAAGTCGAAGCGACCGCTCCTGCAATCAGCGACAACGCCAGCCCTTGAAAGATCGGGTCTGAGAGGATCACACACGCCCCGACAACGACTGCTGCCGCGGTCAGTAGCATAGGCCGGAACCGGACCGCCCCGGCATCGATCACTGCTTCGGCCAGGGGCATACCTTGTCGACGGCGAAGCTCAATGAAGTCGACAAGGATGATCGAATTTCGGACGATGATTCCGGCCCCTGCAATAAAGCCAATCATCGAGGTTGCGGTGAAGAATGCGCCCAGGATCGCATGGGCTGGCAGAATACCCACCAGAGTTAGCGGAATCGGCGCCATGATGATCAGAGGCACGATGAACGATCGGAACCAGCCGACGACGAGGACGTAGATCAGAATGAGAACAGCGGCGAAGGCAAGCCCCAGATCGCGGAAAACTTCAATCGTGATGTGCCATTCGCCGTCCCACTTCATCGAGTAGTGGTCGGTGGAATCCGGCAGCACTGCGTTATAGCGTGTCAGCGTGTATCCGCCAGGAAGGGCGAGATGGTCGAGGTCTTTGTTCATCTTCATGATTGCGTAAACCGGACTCTCCTCTGCTCCGGCTACATCACCCGTGACATAGACAACGCGGCGAAGATTCTTGTGATAGATGCTGGGCTCGATCGCCGTGTGTTCGACAATCACCAACTCCCGGAGGGAGACCATGCCGCCGTCCGCGCCTGGCAGGCGGATATTCTCCAGGCCCTGCTCGGAAGAACGATCCGTCCGGTCAAGTTCGACAATCGCGGGTACAGGCTCCCGTGAGGTCTGATCGTGGACGAGGCCGACCCGCGTTCCTGAGACAGCAAGCGCGAGTACATGCGCGACGTCGGCGACCGCGATTCCGTGCTGCGCCGCCTTAACTTCATCCACGCGCATGACCAGCCTGGATTGAGGGTCTTCGACATACCAGTCGGTGTCGACAACGCCCGGGGTGCGCTGGAAAATCGACTTGATCTGCTGGGCGACTCGCGTTTGACCAGCCAGGTCGGGGCCGTAAACCTCCGCCACCAGCGTCTGTATGACTGGGGGTCCTGGTGGAACCTCACTGACCTGGATGCGAGCGCCGTACTGGTTGCCGATCGCATCCAGCAACGGACGAACGCGCTTCGCGATTGCATGGCTCTGCACGTTGCGCTGTTTTGCCGGCAGCAGGTTCACCTGGATATCTGCGTGATTTGGTTGCTGGCGCATGTAGTAGTGGCGCACCAGCCCATTGAAGTTATAAGGGCCCGAAGTTCCGGTGTAGGTCTGGTAGTTTAAGACATCCGGCTGCCGGGCAAGTTCCTCGCCGAGAGCCTGCGCAACCCGGGCCGTCTGTTCGAGCGGCGTTCCATCAGGCATATTGATGATGACTTGCAGTTCGCTCTTGTTGTCGAACGGCAGCATCTTGACGCGCACCAACCCCATGGGCACCAGTGCTACTGAGATCAGCAGAAGCACAGCCACTCCAATAAAGAACAGGCCGCGGTTGCGCGCCGAGCGGATCAGCGGCGTCATGATGCGGCGATAGAGCCTAGTCCGCCAGTTTTCGGTCTCGGGTTCCAGTAACTTTGCCCCGCCAAGATGCTTTCCAACAAGCCGGAGGGCAGCCCAGGGCGAGACCACGAAGGCAACCAGTAGCGAGAAGAGCATTGCTGCCGAGGCTCCCACTGGAATGGGACGCATGTACGGGCCCATCAGGCCGCGGACGAAGGCCATTGGCAGTACCGCCGCAATCACGGCGAAGGTAGCCAGAATGGTCGGGTTGCCCACCTCGGCGACCGCTTCGACTGCGACTTCACTCATCGGCCGGCCGTGGCTTTCCGGGAGCCGGAAGTGCCGCACCATGTTCTCAACAACGACGATGGCATCATCTACGAGAATGCCGATGCTGAAGATCAAAGCGAAGAGCGTTACGCGATTGATCGTGTAGCCGAGAAAATAGAAGACCGACATGGTGAGTGCGAGGGTGACTGGTATAGCCAGCAGGACGACTCCCGACTCACGCCAACCCAGAAAGAGCGCAACCAGCAGAGTTACCGATAGCGTCGCCAGCAACAGGTGCTCGAGCAGTTCGTCGGATTTGGCCTTGGCCGTCTCTCCGTAATTTCGGGTCGTCGTAATCGTCACGTCGTTGGGAATGGTGACGCCCTGCATCCGGTGTACGCTCGCAAGCACCGCATTGGCGATATCAGTAGCATTGGTACCTTTCCGTTTTGCTACAGTGATCGTTACCGCCGGATATTGCCCTGCGGCAGTTGTGTTACGCGAGTTTGTGGCGCCGAAGACCACATAGTCGGCAGGGTCCGCGGCTCCATCGACGATCTTGTCGGCAACGTCCCGCAGGTACACTGGGTGTCCCCGGACCACGGCTACTACCACGGCTTCCAGGTCTTCGCGGCGGCTGAACATGTTGCCGACGTCCACCAGGAATTCATGATTATTCTCGGCGAAGTTTCCCGCCTGCACCGTCGCATTTGCCGCTTGTAGATGCCCGGCAATGGTCATGGGAGAAATGCCGTAGGCATTGAGCTTACCGGTGCTGAGCACCACACGCATCGATCGCGGAAGGCCGCCAATAATAGCCGTTTCCGATACATCGGAAATCTGCTCGAAGTTCTGTTGCATTTCGGCTGCGATGGCGCGAAGTTGGTAGCCGTTGTAATGCTCGCCCCACAGTGTCAGAGCAAGGATCGGGACGTCATCGATGGAGCGGGCCTTGATGAGCGGTTGCGAGACTCCCGGGGGCATGCGATCGAAGGTCGAGTAGAGCTTGCTATAGACCTTGATGAGTGCATTTTCCTGTGGCGTCCCGACCAGAAAACGAACGATCACCAGGCTCTGTCCGGGGCTCGATGTAGAGTACACATATTCGACACCGGAGATCTGATGCACGAGGTTTTCGATCGGCAGCGTTACGCGTTGCTCCACCTCAGCCGACGACGCGCCGGGCATTGCAGTGGTGATGTCCAGCATCGGGACAAGTATCTGGGGCTCCTCCTCACGCGGGATGATCGCGATCGCGAACACTCCGATCGCCAGAGACGCGGAGATGAAGAGCGGCGTCAGCTTGGAGTTGAGAAAGGTGTGAGCCAGTTTCCCCGCGATGCCAAGCTCCTGCTTCATAGCTGAGCCTCGATGCGCTTGCCCGCAAGGTCGCGGTCGGAAGGATTGTCAACGAGCTTTTCGCCCGGAGAGATGCCCGACAAAACTTCCGCGAGGTTGCCATTGGTTGCGCCAAAGGTGAGATACCGTAGCTGCGCAATTCCGTGGGCGTCGAGGACATACACGCAGGCCAGCGACCCGCGAAAAACGATGGCGGAACGCGGGACGACGATCGCCTGCCGAACGCCATTGGCAAACTCCGCGGTTCCGTACATTCCTGCGCGCAGTTGGCGTGAAGAAGGCAAATCAATCTTGACCGTAAAACTGTGACTCGTCGGATCGGCGGCTGGGACAATCTCCGACACCGTTCCGATCATTGGCGTAGATGAAACGCCATCGATTGTGACCTGCGCCTTCATCCCTTTGTGAATCGCGCCAATCGCTGACTCGTCCACGGTGGCTTCGAGATGCAAAGTTCCAGCCTGATCTACCCGAAGCAGAGGCACGCCCGGCGAGGCCATCGTCCCCGGGTCGGCCATTCGACTCGTCACTACGCCAGTGAATGGCGCAATCAAGCGCGTATAGCCGAGCATCGTGTGCGCACCGCTTTCCTGGGCATGCGCCGCTTCGATATGCGCACGCACTGCCTCAAGCCTGGCCGCCGCCGCCTCAGCCCGGCGCGAAACTTCATCCATCTCCTGCGGGCTGACGCTCTTCTGCAGCTCCAGTTGCCGGTATCGCTCCAGAGTGCTGCCCGCGAGTCTTGCATCAGTTTGTGCAACGATCTCTTCGCTCTGCGCGACCTTCACCCCAGCCTGCGCCTGGTCCACCGAGGCACGAAGAGCCGCGTTGTCGAGCACAGCCAGGGTTTGTCCTGCCCGCACAGTGTCTCCTTCGCGAACCAGAACCTGCTGGATGCGACCCGAAACCTGCGCGGACACGATTGCTGTCTCTCGCGCATGAACGGTGCCAGTAGAACGCACGCTAAGAGGAACCTCAAGCTGCTGGCTCACGACTACCCGCGCCGGCATCGTTTGGACGGCAGCAGGAGAAGCTGTTTCGCTACTATGGCAACCGGCCAACATCGCCGCAGAAACGGCAAGCAAACTCGCTCTTAACACGATATTCATTGCAGATCCTCCGCCGCATCGGGAGTCAGAGCCCCTGTCGCGTAAAGCATTTCGGCATACGCCATGACATTTCCGTACACGGCATGCCAGTAACTGGACTGGTTCTGTCGCTCGGCATCTTCGGCACGCAGCAGATCGGTGATGGTGGCAAGGCCCGCGCCGTAGCGGTTCTTCACGATTCGGAGACTCTCGGCCGATTGATCCATCGCTGT
Organism: Acidobacteriaceae bacterium; assembly: GCA_036390355.1. Classification (GTDB taxonomy): domain Bacteria; phylum Acidobacteriota; class Terriglobia; order Terriglobales; family Acidobacteriaceae; genus Edaphobacter. Next base: position 7,138 of record DASWCA010000274.1, on the reverse strand, counting down.
GCGCGCAGTTTCGATTGAGAGTTCCGCTGTCCGCCGGCGAATGTGTGCCTGACTTACTTCCAGCCGCACATGCTGTTGTGAGGCAGCCACTTGCGCATTGATCCTCTGTTGAGCGGCAACCTCGCGTGCAAGCTGGGCCCGCTTGCCGAGAGGCAGGATGTCGACGCGGACCTGAACGCCGGCCACCCAGTTGTTTCCTCCCGAAATGCCCAGCGTTCCGCGGTCTTCTTCCCAGTTGCCATAGGTGCTCACGAGTGGGCCGAAGTTCGACTTTGCCGCTCGCACCGCCGATACCTGCGCCGACTGCGTATGCGCTAGGGCCGTCAGATCGGGACGAGTCTTTGCGGCTGTCGCAATTTCCTCTTCCAGAGGGAGCTGGGCGAATGTATGCGGTTCGATCGGTCTCAACTCCGATGCTGCAAGGTCCGGCTCTCCCATCGCCTCGCGCAACTCCGCCCAGGCCAGGTCCAGATCGCCCTGAGCTGCGATCAACTCCTGCTTGCGCGCGGCTGCATTGACCTGACCCGACATCCGGTCCGACTCCACCGCAAGGCCCGCCTTGACGTGATCGTCCACCGAGGCCAGCAACGCCGCGGCAGTCTCCTGTTCATGCTGGGCCACGTCGATCTCACGCTGCGAGTAGAGCACCGACTGATACGCCTCGATTACGTGCAGCACGATCTGCTGGTCCACAGCCCTGGCGGACGAAGACGCACTTTCTCGCAAGAGATCGGTCTGACGAATCTCGTTCTGCGTCTTGAATGAGTCGAAGGCGGTCCACGAACCCGCGAACCGGGTCGAGAAGTTGCCGATGGGCTGGGGACGGTTCAAAGCACTCAGCGCAAAATCTGCCTGCGTGAACTGCCGCTGACGCAGCCTGGTTCCGAACGCATAAACGGGATCGTCGCCGCGGGAGATATCTTCCGTGAAGTTGAGCTGCGGCAGAAGTTGAGTGCGCGCCATCGTGGCTGCAGCCTTGGCATCCTGGTCGACGGCATGAGCGATCGCAGCCTCTGGATTTTGCCTCAGCGCCAGATCAATGGCCTGCCGCAAGGTCAGCGACCCTTGCGCTACGGAAGGTAACCCACTCATCCAAAGGAGAAAAGAAAGGCCCAGGGAACGACAAACGTGAGCTTGACTCGTGCGAAATGGAGTTGACTGGCGCATTCATAGGAGGAAAGTCACCAAGCCCACGATTCGTTACAAGATGTGACATGAAAAGATGAACAGCCATCTTTCAGGTCCAACCTGTGAGACGAGGTAGGTATCATAATCGGCTGTGTGTATCGCGCCGAGATTCATGGCGGGAGTGTTCAGCGGCTCTGATCGATAGCATCAAAAGACCGCGGCTACCGGTATGCCGAAGATGCCTCTCGACTTGAAAGGCATTCTTGCGTTCTCCAGCGGCTCGTTTAGTGGTTGTTCGTCGAGCTGACATGGGCTCTGGATATTGTTTTCTGCCTAGGTTTGGGACCGGGATACAATCGTTCCACCGAACAGGTAGTTGAATTTACACCACCGGTAGTGGATGTCGCGGAAACGGCAAAATACCTATGGCATTTGTAACCGGGACGGATGCGAGAATCGACCGCGAGACAGAAGGTTGGAGACTCGCTGTCGGCTCAGGAATTCTGGGTTGGGTGCTGGACTCGTTCGACTTTTTTGTCATGGTGTTCCTGTTCGATACGCTGGCGGGGCACTTCCACGTGTCGAAAGCGTCAGTCGTGTACACACTGACGCTGACACTGGCGATGCGGCCGCTGGGTGCATTATTCTTCGGCTCCCTTGCGGACAGGTTCGGGCGCAAACGCCCGTTGATCGTTTGCATCCTTTATTTTTCCCTGTGCACGGTGCTCAGCGGACTCTCGCCGAACTTTACGATCTTTGTGATCTGCCGCGCGCTCTACGGCATCGGCATGGGCGGATACTGGGGAATCGGCGCGTCGTACGCGATGGAGAGTTCGCCGCGGCGGTTTCGAGGAGCGCTCTCTGGCATGATGCAAGCTGGGTATCCGATGGGCTACCTGCTGGCGTCCGTGGGGATGCAGACCCTCGCCCCGTTATTCGGTTGGCGGTCGGTCTTCTTTGTGGGCGCGCCGGTGGCGGTGCTGATTGTGGCGTTGACACTGTTTGCGCCGGAGTCCGAAGCGTGGAAACAACATCGGCCGGCATCCATGAGACAAATCTTCGGCTCACTGCTGCAACACAAAGGAATGTTCTTCTATCTGTTACTGATGATGAGCGTGATGTTGTGCCTGTCGCACGGTACACAGGATTTGTATCCCGATTTTCTGAAGTCGATTCCGGGAATCGCGGCGAAGTCCATCTTCGGGATGAAGTCGCTGTACGGCATTCCGATTCTGTACAACATCGGCGCAATCGTCGGCTCGCTTTGCTTTGGTCACTTCTCGCAAAGGCTGGGCAGGCGCATCGCCATCATGCTCGCCTTGGTGATTGCGCTCCTATCAATTCCTGCCTGGGCGTTCGGAACCTCGCTCGGCATGCTGGTTGCAGGATCGTACGTGATGCAGACCGGCGTGATGGGGGCGTTCGGCGTTATCCCTGCGCACCTGAACGAGCTTTCGCCGGATGCGGTTCGAAGCCTCTTCCCGGGATTTGTGTATCAGCTTGGAGTGCTCCTTGCTTCACCCGCGACGGCAGTAGAATTCTTGTTGCGCGATCACTTTGGCTATCCGCGGGCTCTGACGATGTTCGAAGCAAGCGCAATTCTCCTAATGATCGTCATCTTCTGGCTTGGACCGGAAGCGCGCGATCGCAGTTTTTTGCGCGACACGAACAGCGAAGCTTCGGTCGTGGCCGAGTAAACGAGGACTGAGTCATCCAATGAACGAGCGACGTATTGGCATCATCATGAATGGCGTCACCGGACGCATGGGACTGAACCAGCATCTGGTGCGTTCGATTCTGGCGATTCGGAAGCAGGGCGGAGTTGAACTCGCGGATGGGTCGCGGCTGGTGCCTGATCCAATCCTCGTGGGGCGCAATACGGCCAAGCTGGAACAGATCGCCAAGGAATACGGGATTGAGCGCTGGACCACAGATTTGCGTGGCGCTCTCGGCGACCGGAACGATTCGCTTTACTTCGATGCGCAGTTGACTACGTTGCGCGCTGCCAGCGTAGAGGCGGCGATTGCCGCCGGCAAACATGTTTATTGTGAGAAGCCGCTCGCCATGGATTCGGCGATGGCGTTGCGGCTCGCGTCGCAGGCCAGTGCCGCGGGTGTGAAGCACGGAGTTGTGCAGGACAAGCTCTTTCTGCCGGGGATGCGTAAGCTGAAGCGGCTGGTGGATAGCGGCTTCTTCGGGAGAATTCTGTCGGTGCGTGGCGAGTTCGGCTATTGGGTCTTTGAGGGCGACTGGCAGCCCGCGCAGCGGCCCTCGTGGAACTATCGTAAAGAAGATGGCGGCGGCATTATTTCGGATATGTTCTGTCACTGGCGCTACGTTCTGGACCACACATTCGGCCGGGTGCGTGGGGTTCAGTGCCTGGGCGGAACGGCCATCCCCGATCGCTGGGATGAGCAGGGCAAGCACTACCAGGGCACGGCAGACGATACCGCCTATGGGACTTTCGAACTGGACGGCGGAATCGTCGCGCAGATCAACTCTTCCTGGTCATTTCGCGTCTACCGCGATGAACTCTTCAGCCTGCAGGTCGACGGCACGCTGGGCAGTGCCGTTGCAGGGCTGCGCGAATGCCGGACGCAGTCGCGCGTGAACACGCCGCGTCCGATATGGAATCCCGACATCGAGAATCCGTTTCGCTTTCGTGAGAACTGGCAGGATGTGCCGGACAATCAGGTCTTCGACAACGGGTTCAAGGTTCAGTGGGAACTTTTCCTGAGGCACGTTGTGGAGGATGCGCCGTTTCCTCATGATTTCCTGGAAGGGGCGCGAGGTGTGCAATTGGCCGAGCTTGGGCTCAAGTCCTGGCATGAGCGCCGCTGGATCGATGTGCCGGAACTGGAGGCATGAGCTTGGCGACCTCCGTAAAGCTGGTGCGGCCGGATGGGTCCGTGTACGATTACACGCCCTTGCAGACGCCCTTGAACCCGGCGTCGCGGGGTCCATTCGAAACGCGCGTTGCCTTCGCTGCGGCGCACGTCGTAGTGGATCCGTTGCGCACAGTCGAGCCGTTGACGCAGGCGGTGATTGATTGGGAAGCAACCCTCGCCTACCGCGAACATCTGTGGTCGCTCGGCTTTGGAGTGGCCGAGGCGATGGATACCGCACAGCGCGGTATGGGACTCGATTGGCCGCTGGCGTTGGAACTAATCAAGCGCAGTACGGCGGCGGCGAAGGTGCGTGGAGCTTTAGTCGCCAGTGGCGCGGGCACCGATCATTTGCTCGCGGGTGCGACGCCGACTTTGCAGGACGTGACGAATGCTTACTTGGAGCAGTGCGAAGCTATTGAAGCCGTCGGCGGGCGTATCATCCTGATGGCGAGCCGCGCGCTGGCTGCGGTCGCTCGTCATGCGGACGATTACGCATTGGTCTACGGGCGCGTGTTGGGACAGGTACGCGAACCTGTGATTCTGCATTGGCTGGGGCCGATGTTCGATCCGGCGCTGGGGGGCTATTGGGGCGCGTTCGATGTTTCCGCAGCGACAGGGAACTGCCTCGGAATCATTCGTGCCAATCGGGAGAAGATCGACGGCATCAAAATTTCTCTGCTCGATGCAAACCTGGAAGTATCGATGCGGCGGCAGCTTCCCGACAGCGTACGCATGTATACCGGAGACGATTTCAACTACGACCGCTTGATTGCGGGCGACGAGCAAGGCCACAGCGATGCTTTGCTAGGCATCTTCGATGCCATCGCTCCGGTGGCATCCATAGCGCTTGCGGCGCTTGATGCGGGAGATGTTTTGCGGTACCAGGAACTGCTCGCGCCGACGGTGCCGCTCTCCCGGCATATCTTTGCATCGCCGACGCAGCACTACAAGACGGGTGTGGTGTTCCTGGCATTTCTGAACGGATTTCAATCTCACTTCCGCATGGTCCGCGGACTTGAGAGTGTGCGGTCGACGTCGCACCTCTGTGAGTTGTTCGTGCTCGCAGACCAGGCCCGGGTATTGCGCGATCCTGAATTGGCGGTCGAGCGGATGCGGAGTTTTCTGCTATTGGCGGGTGTGGCATGAGCCTCCTCGAACGCCTGAGCTTCAATCAAATGACTGCCGATCCGTGGTCGCTCGAGCAGGCCGTGCATCATTGCTCGATGAGCGCCGTCCCGTATATCGGCGTGTGGCGGCATAAGCTGGACGGAGATGCGGTACAGTCAGCCGCAATGATTCGCGGCGAAGGATTGCGCGTTTCGAGCCTGTGTCGCGGAGGGTGGTTCTCGGCTCCCACTGCGAAGGAGCGTCGCGAGCGCGTGGCGGATAATCGCGTTGCGATTGAGGAGGCTGCGATTCTCGGCGCTCCGGTGCTGGTGATCGTCTCCGGGCCTGCCAATGGGCAGACCTTGGATGATGCCCGGGCGACTGTGCTGGACGGACTGCTTGAAGTGCTCCCGGATGCGGAGAAGGCGGGTGTTGTTCTGGGCGTTGAACCGCTGCATCCGATGTATGCGGCGGAACGCTCAGTCGTGGTTACCTTGAGGCAGACGAACGACATCGTCGACCGGCTTTCAAGCCCGGCGGCAGGTGTGGTCATCGATGCCTTCCACGTATGGTGGGACCCCGAGCGGATGCAACAGATTGAGCGTGCGCGCGGGAAGATCGTGGGCTTTCACGTATCGGACTGGCCGGTGCCATTGCCCGGAATCCTGATGGGCCGCGCCATGATGGGCGACGGCGTCATCGAGCTGCGGCAGCTACGACAAGCTGTAGATGCCGCCGGCTACGATGGGCCGATCGAGGTCGAGATATTCAACGACGAGATATGGCGAGGCGCGGACGACGGGTTGATGAAACTCATACAGCAGCGCTTTGCCGAACATGTCTAATCGTCGCCGCCGTTAGACGGTCACTTCCCAGCCCTTCTCGTAACTGCGCGCCCACAGCTTCATGGCGTCAGCGTCGTTGAGGATGTGTCCGGAAGCCGTGTTCAGCTTCAGCTCACGGTTCACTTTCCAGGCGATGTTTGAGAGTTGCAGCATGGTCACGCTGACGTTGGCAACAGGAATCGGCGAGTGCAGCTTTTCGCCTGTTCGGATTCCGGCGATAAAGTTTCCGAAGTGAAGATCCGTCATCGAGTCGCGGCTAAGGAGGTCATGGCTGGATGACTTGTCGTTGGCAACGAATGCGTCTTTCTTCTTTCCATCAAGGTCGTAGATCTCGTATCCCCCACGGTCGATGAGCACGGTTCCTGTGGTTCCGTGTATCGTAACGCCGCGGTCGCGCCCGAAATACTGCGAGCCATTGCAACATTTGCCTTCCCACGTGATCAGTTTGTCTGGATACTCGAAGCTGGTCACCATGGTGTCATAGAACTCCCAGTCGTCTTTAAAGTGATACCGGCCAGCCGAAGCCGTCACGCGCTCGGGATATTCGGCATCGAGGGCCCAGCGGCAGACGTCCACCTCGTGCGTCCCGTTGTTCAGACTTTCGCCTGTGCCATAGCGCTGCAACCAATGCCAGTTATAGGGATGGATGTTGTCCTTGTATTCGCTGCGCGGAGCCGGACCCTGCCACAACTCCCAGTTCAGGTAGGCCGGCACAGGGGCAACTTTGCCTGTGCCCATGGATTTTCTCACGGCGCTATACCAGGCTTTGCCAAAATACGCCCGCCCGATCAGCCCGTCGTGAATCTGCTGCACGATCTTGATGCTGTGCGGCGACGACCTTTGCTGATCGCCTACCTGCACCAGCTTGCCGTATTTCGATTGTGCCTGAACGAGCAACTCGCCTTCGCGTGGATTGTGGCTTGACGGCTTTTCGACGTACACGTGCTTGCCAGCCTTCAGCCCCAGCACCGCCATGGGAGCGTGCCAATGGTCCGGCGTGGCAATTGTGATGGCATCCACGTCCTTCGATTCCAGGACCTTGCGGAAGTCGCCTTCGCTCTTGGGTGCATAGCCAAAGAGAGTGGTGGCTTCCGCGGTAAATTTGGCAAGTACGTTCGAATCGACATCGCATGCGTAGGCGAGGTGCGCGTTCGCCTGATTGGCATGGAT
>DASWCA010000273.1:0-6401 GCA_036390355.1 Acidobacteriaceae bacterium | reverse complement strand
CGGTGAACTTGGACCGACGCATCACTCCATTGAGGACCTCGCATGGACGCGGGTAATTCCGAATCTTACGGTCATTGTGCCGGCGGACCCAGTCGAGACCCGGGCGGCGATGCTTTGGGCGAGAGATCATGATGGACCCGTTTTCCTGAGGCTCAGCCGATTGCCTGTTCCGGTTCTGTTGGATGAGAACTACGTCTTCCGACCCGGACATATGGTCGTGATGCGCGAAGGCTCAGATGTGACCGTGGTGGCTAACGGAATTCTCGTGTGCCGCGCGCTCGAAGCCGCTGAAAGGCTTGCCGAGCGAGGCATCTCCGCACGAGTGCTGAACGCGTCATCCATGGCGCCGTTCGATCGGGAGGCAATTGTGCGAGCCGCCCGAGAGACGCGCGGAATCGTTACCGTCGAAGAGGCCTCGATCTACGGAGGGCTTGGCGGTGCTGTCGCGGAGGTCGTCGCGACCGAGCATCCAGTGCGAATGAAAATACTTGGTGTCCCCGGAGTCTTTGCTCCAACGGGATCGGCGGAGTTTCTGTTGGAACACTTCGGATTAACTGTCAGCGGAATCGAGAAAGCGGCAATAGACCTGCTGGATGGCAGCGCCGTATGATCCTCGCGATCGATCAAGGCACGACCAATACCAAGGCTGTGCTGGTCGATTCGCAGGGGCAGCTTCGTGCACGCGCCTCCGTCCGCACTACGGTGACGACACCACGCTCGAACTGGGTTGAGCAGGATCCTGAGGAGATATGGAACGGCGTAGTCAAAGCTGTCAAAAAATGCATGCAAATGTCGCCCGAGGTAAAGGTCGAGGGCGTCGCGATCTCAAATCAGCGTGAGACCGTGGTGGTCTGGGATCGCAAGACGGGGAAAGTCCTGGCGCCCGCGATCATATGGCAATGCCGTCGCTCCGAGGCTATTTGCGAGAGACTCCGCGCAGACGGTCTCGAGGGCGAATTACTCGCGCGCACGGGTCTGGGAATCGACACGCTATTCTCCGCGACCAAGATGTGCTGGCTGCTGGAGAATCTACCCGGCCTGCGAGAGAAGGCGTGTGCCGGCCAGGTTTGCTTTGGTACGGTTGATAGCTGGCTTATCTGGAAGCTGACCGGAGGGACTGCACATTCTTGCGACGCAAGTAACGCCTCGCGGACTCAGTTGCTGAGCCTGAGCCACCGCGAATGGGACGAGGACCTGCTTAACATCTTCGGTGTGCCGCGCAGTGCTTTGCCTGAAGTCCGTGATTCGAGTTGTGTGTTTGGCCGATGCGCAACCGTTGCGGGCCTGAACAATGTTCCGATTGTGAGTGCGCTGGGTGATTCGCATGCGGCCATGGCTGGCCACGGAAGATATAGCCCAGGCACCGTGAAGGCAACATACGGGACTGGGTCTTCGTTAATGACCCTTCTGCCAGCTCTCGGCGCCCCGCGGCGCGATGTTGCGATGACGATTGCATGGTCTCTCGACGGCGTGGCTCAGTACGCGCTTGAGGGAAATATAGCGATGACCGGCGCGGGGGTAGCGTGGGTCGGCGAATTTCTCGGTTTGAATAATCCGGTTGACGACGCGATCAGACTCGCCGGTTCGGTAACAGGAAGCGACGGCGTCTATTTCGTGCCGGCGATGAGTGGATTGGGCGCGCCCTACTGGGACGGAATGGCGCGTGGGACAATCAGCGGGCTCACCCGCACCAGCCGCGCGGCACATCTGGCGCGAGCCGCGGTGGAGGCAATCGCATATCAGATTCGCGATGTGTTTGAAGCGATGTCGGTGGCCGCGGGGTGCGCTCTGCCGGAGCTGCATGCAGACGGAGCGGCAACACGAAATGACGAGCTGATGCAGTTTCAAGCAGATGTGCTGCGCAAGCCTGTGCTGCGGTCCGATTGCGAAGATTTGTCCGCGTTGGGCGCGGCATGGTTCGGCGGGTTGACGCTGGGGTGGTGGGAATCGACTGCTGCGCTCGAGCGCCTGCCGCAGGTAACACAGACCTTCACCCCATGCCGTGAGGACGCAGAGGTCGATCTCTTGTGCGCGGGTTGGCGTGCCGCTGTGGGCAGGGCTCGTCTTCGGGACGTACCCGTCGGAGCGGGACATGAGTGACATCGTCGCTTCGAACGAGCACGTGGTCATCGAGTCACGACGCGTGACCAAACGTTACGGTCCAACAGTAGCGCTGAACGACGTGACGTTTCGGGTCCGGCGTGGCGCAGTCAACGTGTTGATCGGGGAGAATGGCGCCGGCAAATCGACTCTCATGCGCCTTCTGGCTGGGGAAGAACAGCCAACTTCCGGTGGAATTTGGAAAGATGGACGACGGCTGGAGATGCGCTCTCCACGAGACGCTGCTGCGCAAGGCATTGCGATCGTGCACCAGGAACTCACGATAATGGAGAACCTGGATATAGCGGAAAACATCTTTGCCGGGCGGGAACTGGTTCGATCGGCGGTGCTGGTTGATCACAAAGAGGAACGGATTCAAGGTGCGGCTACGCTGGAAGAATTAGGGAAGCGCCTCGATATGCGGTGCGCCACAGGGGAGCTGTCGCTGGGCAATCGCCAGGTAGTTGAAGTGGCGAGGTCGTTAAAGCACGACGCACGAGTATTGATTCTGGATGAGCCTACTTCCGCGCTCAGTGCGATAGAGGCTGCAAGCCTCTTCCGCGTGATCGAAGATCTCAAGCAACGTGGCGTTGCAATCATCTACATATCGCATCGGCTTCATGAATTACTTCACCTCGGGGACTTCTTCACTGTGCTGCGCGATGGGTGCGTGGTTGGCGAAGGCATTCGCGGCGGGGTGGACCGGCGGTGGATCGTCGAACGGATGAGTGGCCGCGAAGAAGCAAAGGAAGACGCTCACTCCATCAAGACCGCGACCCATCAGATGATGCTTGAGGTCTCTGAAGTTGCGGTTGCGATTGCTGGGCGGTCCGCACGCGGCGGCCTGGATATTCAGGTCCGTGCCGGCGAAATTGTCGGGATCTATGGACTCCTCGGAGCCGGCCGAACCGAATTTCTGGAGACCGTAGCTGGACTTAGAACGATCGATTCCGGTGAGATCCGAATAGGGGGACGGACGGCACGAGTGCGATCGGTAGCCGATGCTCTCGCTGCGGGAATCGCGCTCGTTCCGGAGGACCGACAGAAGGACGGCCTTGTACCCGACATGTCGATCCGCGAAAACATAAGCTTGTCCTCGCTCGAACGTTTTGCACGCGGCGGATGGATTCGCAGGAGCGCCGAGACTGCACGGGTCCGTGAGATTTCGGAACAGATGCGCATCGCGGCCCACGATCTTGATCTTCCGGTGACCACGCTAAGCGGGGGCAACCAGCAAAAGGTGGTTCTTGCCCGGTGCCTGATGCGGAACCCGAAGGTGCTGCTGCTGGACGAGCCCACACGCGGAGTTGACGTAGGAGCGAAGGCCGAGATTTATCGCACCTTGCGCTCGCTTGCCGCTGACGGTCTCACTATCCTGTTCGCAACATCGGAGATTGAGGAGGCCCAGATGCTTGCAGACCGAATCCTGGTGATGACTCACGGAAAGTTCGTGGCTGAGTTCGTGGCTGCGAATGCAACGGATGAAGTGCTCTTTGCCGCCGCAAGCCCGATGATGGAGGCGGCCATTGAGCGATAAGGGCCCGAGACGATTTGCGGGTATCGTCCTGCTTCTTTTGAAGCTGCGCGCAGTGCTTGTGCTCGGCATTCTTTTGCTGGCGTTCTCCATCCTCACGCCCAGCTTCCTGACCGCAAATAATCTATCCATCCTCGCCAAGCACGTGGCGATCAGTGCCATCCTCGCGGTTGGGATGACGTTCGCCGTACTCGCTGGCGGAATCGATCTTTCGGTGGGGTCCGTGGCAGGCCTTGCCGGCATGGTGGCTGGCGGACTGCTGACGATCGGGATCGGAGGACATATTTCCGGTGTCGCGGTCGCAGTAGGAGCCGCGCTGCTCGTCAGTGTCTTGGTGGGACTGTTGAATGGAGTGCTGGTTTCGGAGCTTGGAGTAGCGCCGTTCATTGCCACGCTCGGCACGTTGTATATCGCGCGCGGAGCCGCGTTGCTCTTGTCACACGGAAAGACTTTTCCCAACCTTGCCGGGACGGCCGCACATGGAAGCACAGGCTTCAGCATCCTGGGGCAAAGTTTTGTGCTCGGAGTTCCCTTGCCCGTCTGGCTGATGATTCTGATTGCCGCGCTGGCGATTCTTGTCGCAACACGCACGCCGTTTGGGCGGCATGTGTATGCCATTGGCGGGAACGTACGTGCCGCAAAGCTAGCCGGCATTCGCGTGGAACGGGTCAAGCTCCTGACATACTGCTTTTCCAGTCTGTGTGCGGGCCTTGTGGGATTGATCATCGCATCGCAGTTGGAATCTGCGCACCCAGCCACCGGCGAGAGTTTTGAACTGAACGCAATCGCGGCGGTCGTGCTGGGCGGCACATCGCTGATGGGCGGACGCGGATCTATTGGCGGCTCCTTGATTGGCGCGTTCGTCATTGGCGTACTAGCCGACGGACTGGTGATGATCGGCGTCTCCGAGTTCTGGCAGATTGTCATCAAGGGTGTCGTAATCGTCATGGCTGTAACTGTCGATCAGCTGCAGACAAAGCTGCAGGCGCGGATGATTTCGGCGCCGCCGCGGAGAGACCCGGCGAGGGTAGCCGTGTGAGAATGACGCGCGTAATCGCGTGCACCGGGCTGTTACTGCTGGCTGGATGCCGAGCGAAGGACAGTCGTCCGCTGGTGGCGATCGTGGTGCCATCTCAGGACAATCCATACTTCAAGGCGGAAGCAGATGCGGCCGCGGCCCGCGCACTCGAGCTTGGATACCGCGTTCGCGTGGACGCACACGACGACGACGCATACAGGCAAGACAACCTTGTCGACGCCGCCATTGCGAGCGACGCAAAGATCCTCATATTGGACAACGCCGGCACCGACGCCTCGATCTCAGCGGTGCGCAGGGCGACCCGAGCCGGCATTGCGGTCTTCCTGATCGACCGGGAGATCACAGCCCGCGGAATTGCCAAGGCGCAGATTGTCAGCGACAACGATCAGGGGGCGCGACTGGTAGCCGAAGAGTTTGTCCGATCCATGCACGCCGATAAGGCAGAGCGCAGCGACTATGTTGAGCTCCTGGGCCGCGAAAGCGATACCAACGCGCAGGTTCGGACCGCCGGCTTCCATGCTGTGCTGGACAAGTATCCGGCACTGACGATGGTGGCCGCCCAGTCGGCAAACTGGAGCCAGGCGGAGGCCTTCAGCAAGACCGAGACTATGCTGCAGGCGCACGGAGAGATTCGGGGAATCATCGCAGGCAACGACACCATGGCGCTGGGAGCGGTTGCGGCGGTAAAGTCGGCCGGACTGAAAAGCGTGAAGATCGTGGGCTTCGACGGCAGTCCCGACGCAGTCGCGACAATCGAATCCGGCGAGATGCAAGCCACAGCGTTGCAGCCCGCCGTGTTGATCTCACGGATCGCAATGAACGAGGCGGATGCGTTCCTCAAAACGGGATCGACAGGCAAGCCGGAAATACAGGTGATTCCCTGCGAGCTTGTTGTAAAGAAGAACGCGGATATGTACTCGAACTTCGAGAAGAAGAAGTAGCGGAGGAGGTACTGCAATGTTGGGAGTGGATGGAATGACGCTGGGGGTGATCTTCGGCAATCGGGACTTCTTTCCTGACGGGCTCGTGGCCGAGGCGCGACGAGACCTGTTGGACGTACTCGCAGGCATGGGCGTGGCGGTCGTTGCCCTGACGCCTGAGCAGACAAAGCTGGGCGCCGTGGAGACCTGGAAAAACGCAGTGTTGTGCGGAACGCTGCTGCGCGAGGCAAAAGCACGGATCGACGGCGTACTCGTATGCCTTCCGAACTTCGGCGACGAGAAGGGCGTTGCAGATGCGCTCCGGTTGAGCGAACTTACCTGCCCGATATTAGTGCACGCTTGCCCGGACGACCTCGATCAATTTGGGCTGGAGCGGCGGCGCGATTCTTTCTGCGGCAAAATTTCCGTTTGCAATAATCTGCGGCAGTATGGGATGAAGTATTCCCTGACCCGCGACCATACGGTGGCGATCAAGTCGGAGCGCTTCAGGGAAGATCTCGTTGAGTTCCTGGCGGTGTGCCGGGTGGTGAAAGGTTTGCGGCGTGTGAGGATCGGCGCTGTCGGTGCGCGGCCTAACGCATTCAACACCACGCGCTATAGCGAAAAATTATTGGAGGCAGCTGGGATCAGCGTGAACACCATCGATCTCTCGGAGGTATTCGGCCAGGCGGCGGAGATCGGCGCGAACGACCCGCGGGTGACCAAGCGTATCGCCACAATTCGCGCCTACGCTGACAGTTCGGCTGCCCCGGAGGAGAGCATGGTCCGCATGGCCAAATTTGCTGTG
>DASWCA010000272.1:0-21313 GCA_036390355.1 Acidobacteriaceae bacterium | reverse complement strand
TGGATGTCGGTAGTTGCATGGTGGTACCCCCCCTGTACTTAGGTCCTAAAGTACGTGTTCTAAAGATGTTAGGCATGACGTTTGGTATATACCGGATTCCAGGTACCAGGTACCAGGTACCAGGTACCAGGTACCAGGTACCAGGTACTAGCTTCTAGGTTTGAGGTTCAAGGTTCTAGGTGAAGACTGTCATGCGCACCCGTGCCTGGGGCTCCCCCTCGCTTGAATCTGTGAGTTGTCAGTTGGGGCTAGAGGCCTCCCCCCTGTACTTAAGTCCTAAAGTACGGCTTCTAAAGATGTTAAGTACGACATTTGGTATATACTAGGACACTGGTTCGGTTAAATGGGAAAGCCCGGCACGAGGCCGGGCTTCTTTGTTTTTCTCTACTGTTTTAAGTATACCTACCGGACCATAACTGACATGCCACTTTTTGGGAAATTTGATGTGCTTTGGTTTGTGGATTGTGGGCGGGTTTTCCACTGCGGAAGGGCTTGACAAAGTTTTTGGGAGTTTTCGAGGTTTGAGGTGCGCGTGGTTGGTGTGCCTGCGGCGTGGCGTGAAAGACATTTAGGAAACAGCTTTCAGCTATCAGTTGTCAGCTATCAGTTGTCAGCTATCAGCTACGGGCTCGCGGCGGTTATGGAGCCGCGAGGGCAAGGCAATACGGAGATTCTGACTCTTCGAGTCAGAATGACGACGCGTTGGGGAGAGCGGGATTCGACGCGAGCGCGAGCAGTCTTCGGGGTAAAGTAGTTATATGGCAGAAGTGGAGACGGTGTCCCCTCAACCGCCGGCCGGACCCGGACCGAGAGATGTGCAGGCTGAGGTGGCGGCTGCCCCTATTGCTGAGGCGATCTCTATCATGGCGCGGCTTCGCGGGCCGGGCGGATGTCCGTGGGACCGCGAGCAGACCTTCGACTCCATCAAACGGCACACGCTGGAGGAGACCTACGAGGTCTTCGACGCGATCGAGCGCCGATCCTGGCCTGATCTCAAAGATGAGCTGGGCGACCTGCTGCTGCAGGTATTGTTCTACGCGCAGATGGCGTCGGAGGCGGGCTACTTCGATATCGCCGATGTGGCGGCCAACCTCAATGCAAAACTCGTGCGGCGGCATCCGCATATCTTTCCAGTGGAAGGCAAGCTCGCCGACGCAACCGACGCGAACGCTGTGTTGCGCAATTGGGAGCAGATCAAACGGACGGAGAAGGCGGAGCGCCAGAGTGAGGCAAATGCAGCGTCGGGTCTGGACGACATTCCGCGCAGCATGCCTGCTGTACTGGAGGCGGCGAAGTTGGGGTCCCGCGCGGCAAAGGTTGGATTCGACTGGCCGGACACCGACGGCTTGTTTGCGAAGCTTCAGGAAGAGATTGCTGAACTCAAGGCAGTGATGGTCAAGACCGATCCGGCGGACCAAATATCGACAAACGAAGAGCTTGGCGATCTGTTATTTACAGCTGTTAACCTTGCGCGACACTTGAAGGTTGATCCAGAGTCCGCGCTGCGCTTCACCAACGCGAAATTTCGCAGACGCTTTGCTACGATGGAGGCAAATGCGGGAGGTTTTGAAGCGCTTGCCGCGCTCGCACCCGCCGAGTTGGAAGAGCTTTGGGACCGGGCAAAACGCGACTTCGTGCCGGGCGGCCAGGAACTATGATCGACGCAAATCAGACAATCCTACGACCTCACGACGTAGTCGATCCGGGCTCGCTCCGCATCGCCGCGGTGTCGGACCTGGTGGGCTTCGAACGCTGCGTCGAACTCCAACTTGCGGTGTGGGGATATAGCGATGGCGACCTGATTCCGAAGCGCGTCTTCCTGGTTGCGCAGCGCATTGGAGGCCAGGTGATCGGCGCCTTCGACCGCGACGTCATGGTCGGGTTCGCCATGTCATTGCCTGGGTACCGTAATGGCAAGCCATATCTGCACTCGCACATGCTGGCGGTGCTGCCGGAGTATCGCAATGCAGGGCTGGGACGGCGCCTGAAGCTGGCGCAGCGGGACGATGCACTGGCGCGCGGGTTCGATCTGATGGAGTGGACGTTCGATCCGCTGGAGATCAAGAACGCGCATCTCAACATCGTGCGGCTGGGCGCAATCGCCAGGAGATATATGCGGGATTTCTATGGGCCGTCTACGTCACCATTGCAGGGCGGATTGCCGACTGACCGGCTGGTTGCGGAGTGGTGGCTGCGTTCGGCTCGTGTGCGGCGCACGTTAGGCGAAGGGGGCGAAGAGAAGGCGGAGCAGGCGATCGTTGCTGAGCGAGTCGACGTGTCTCACTCTGTCCATGAGTGGAAACGAAACCCGGACCAGCGTAAGCTGGCTGAGCATCTTCAAACGCGCAATCGGCTCGCGCTGGAATCGGCCTTTGCGCGCGGGTTGGCCATCACAGGCTACGATCGCAGCCCGGCGGGAGATGGCTGCTTTCTTCTAGGGCCAGTGACTGAGTTGGATGAGCGGGCAACACCAAGCAAGAAACAGGAAGAAACAGACACGACAGGACAATGACTATGCTGACCATCGATGCAATACATTTGCGCGAGATCAACATGCCTCTCGCCTTCCCCTTCGAGACGAGTTTTGGCGTGACCACAACCCGCCGAATTCTGCTAATTGAGATCGAGTCCGACGGCCTGACCGCCTGGGGCGAGTGCGTTGCCGGCGAACATCCGTATTATTCCGACGAGAGCATCGATACCGCCTGGATCATTACGGAAGCGGAACTCGCGCCGCGGCTGCTGGGCAAAGAACTGGTTGGCGGCGGGAGCTGTCCCGCGTTGTTCAGCCAGGTGCGCGGCCACAGGATGGCCAAGGCGGCTATCGAGAATGCGGTGTGGGACCTCGAGTCGCAGAAGAAGGGAATATCGCTGGCCGAGCTTCTCGGTGGAACGCGCAACACCATTCCGTGCGGCGTGTCGATCGGCATTCAGCCTTCGCCCGCGGCGTTGATGGATAAGATCGCGCTGGAGCTGGAGGCCGGCTATCAGCGCATCAAGCTCAAATGCAAGCCGGGTTGGGACACGAAGATCTTCGAACAGGTACGCAAGCGCTGGCCGGAGATTACGCTGAGCTGCGACGCGAACTCCGCCTATCGCGTCGTCGACATCGAGCACATCGTGGAGTGGGAGGAGTTCGGGCTGCTGATGATCGAGCAGCCGCTTTGGTATGACGACTTCTATTTTCACTCGATGCTGCAGAAGCGTCTCGACACGGCGATCTGCCTGGACGAGTCCATTCGCAACCGGCGCGACGCGTTGGCGGCGATCGACATGGAATCGTGCCGGATCATCAACATCAAGGTCGGCCGCGTGGGCGGCTTTTCCGAAGCGATTGCCGTACACAACGCGGCTGCGGAGCGTGGCATTCCCGTGTGGTGCGGCGGGATGCTGGAGACCGGCATCGGCCGCGCGCATAATATCGCGTTGTCGTCGCTGCAGAATTTCTCGCTTCCTGGGGACGTGTCGGCGTCGCGGCGCTATTGGACCGAGGACATCATCGAGCCGGAAGTGACGGTGAGCGCGAAAGGCGAGATTAGGGTGCCGAATGGTGTCGGTTCTGGCTACACGGTGCTGCGCGACCGGATCGAGGCCCTGACTGTCCGCCGGCAGACCGTGCGCGCCGCGGCGCGGGTCATGGCATAAATAGAGTTTCGTTCAGGTGGGATGGAAGAAAGGTAGCGCTCGCCAGGGGTGCGGGCGATCGCCTAGACGTCGCTGGGCAACCGTTTGCCGTTCCATTCGGCGGGATTTCCCAGCAATTCGTCCCCAAGAGCGTCATTGGTCTCCAAATCCGAGCCGTTAGTCCCCGAAATTGTGGCAACCACGTTAATTCTGGCAGCATCTCAGCCCACACAGCGGAGATTTAATTCTGTTTGTCAGATGACGTAAGGGCCCTGTTGGACGAATTTCAGGCAGTCATCTGAATTTTGTTCAGGAGGGATCCTTATGGACGCTCTAGCTACTGCTCGTCCAACAATAATTTCCAGAAATCTCGTTAGCTCGATTGCCTTGGGTTTCGGTTTGTGCACAGGATTGGCGGCTTTTGTTGCTGTGGCCTTTCTCCCGGGCGCCGCGCCGGTGTGTTTTGCCCAGGCCACGAGCGGCGACCTCACCGGCACGGTGAAGGACTCCAGCGGGGCCGTTATCGCGAAGGCAAATGTCATTGTCACAAACGAGGATACCCGTGTCTCGACGACCCTTCAGACAGGGTCCGCCGGGGATTACCATGCCTCCAATCTTCTTCCGGGAAGGTACGACATCGTCGTTAATGCGCCAGGCTTCCAGCCCTATACGCTGCGCGGAGTAGCGATCGAGCTCAACAAGACTGCAACCAGCGACATCTCTCTCACGGTAGGCACGAGTAGTACGACGATCGAGGTGTCTGCAGAGGCGGGGGCGGTGCTTGACACCACCAGCACCAACCTCACCACCAACTTTTCGAACGCCGAACTTTCCTACATCCCCTCTGCCGCTATCGGCGGAGCCGGCCAGAGCGGCGTTCTCAATGTGTCCCTGTTGAGCCCCGGAGTCGCCTCTACCGGCGGCTTGGGCATCGGCGTCGGTCCTTCCATCGGCGGCCAGCGCCCCCGCAACAACAACTTTGAGATTGAAGGCATCGACAATAACAACAAGGCTGTCACAGGACCGCTGGTCTACGTTCCTGGTGATGCGGTTGGCAACTTTACGTTGATCACCAACCAGTTCTCCCCAGACTTTGGCCACTCCGCCGGCGGTCAGTTCAACACCAACATCGTCTCGGGCACCAATACCTTCCACGGAAGAGTCTACGAATACTTCCAGAACCGCAACCTGGACGCCGCGAGCGGAATCGCAGGCGGCAAGGTCCCCAACCCAAATTATGACAACAACCTGTACGGCGGCCAATTGGGCGGACCGATCTTACGGAACAAGCTCTTCTTCTTCACCAACTTCGAGCGCAACAAGAATGCCCAGAATCTGACCGGCTTCGTCTGCACCCCGACAGCCTCCGGGTTTACCACACTCAACAGCCTCGCCTCTTCCTTCTACTCGGTCAATCTCCAGCAGTTCGTGAAGTACACGCCCGTGGCTAACCTCGTTGGCTCCGGGTCATCCACCGCCGGCATCGATGCCGGCAGTGACAACGCCTGTTTCGACTCGACGTCAGGTCCGCAGCAAACCTCAGTCACCGACAGCGCCGGCAGGGCACACGTCATCCCACTTGGCAACTATCTATACAATGGCGCGATCCCGACCCTCTTCGACACAGTGGTGACCAGCGCCGATTACACCATCAACAGCAAAGACTCCCTCCGCCTGCGCTATGTCCACAACTGGCAATCCTCCACGGACGATGGAGTTGCCTCGGGCGAGACTATTCTGCCGACCTTTTACACTCAGCAACCCTACCGGTGGCACCTCATTGCTATCTCCGAGTACCACGTCTTCACGCCGAACCTGACCAACGAGTTCCGCCTCGGATTCAACCGTTATAGCAATACGGAAGTCACCGGAAACTTCACCTATCCCGGACTGGACCAGTTCCCCTACCTACAGTTTGGCGGGACCGGATCGCCCAATAACGATCTGAACAGCTTCACGCTCGGCGTTGACGGCAACGCTCCCCAGTTCACCATCCAGAACCTCTATCAGGCGACCGATAACGTCTCCTGGGTCAAGGGCAAGCACACCTTCAAGTTCGGGTTTGACGGACGTAAGTACATCTCGCCCCAGGGCTTCACGCAGCGGTTCCGCGGCGACTACGAATACACGACGATCGATGTGTTCCTTCATGACCTTGCTCCGGATAACTTTGGCCAGCGCTCGGCCGGCAACCAGACCTACTATGGCGACCAGACCGCGTTCTACGGCTACGGAAACGACACTTGGCGGGTTTCACCTACCGTCACACTTAACATGGGCCTTCGCTATGAGTTCACTTCCGTTCCGGTGGGCGAGCGCGCTCAGCAGTTGAACATCGCGGCTTCGGTCCCCGGCCTGGTCAGCTTCAATGCACCCCAGCCCACCTACACCTCCTTCGCGCCCCGCTTCGGCATCAACTGGGCTCCGGACGAGAAAACCTCGGTGCGCGCCGGCTACGGCATCGCGTACGATGTTCTCTTCGACAACCTTGGTACGCTTTCCTTCCCACCGCAGTATTCCGTTACCGAGGATGTCACCCAGGCCCCATACGATGCACCACCGTACACTACGAACTTCCTCAAGGGCGGCGGACTGCCCACCGCCACCGGCTCGAAAATCGCCACCTTTCCTTCCATAGCAGCCCAGCGGGCCGCTACGTCAGCCTATCTTCCCAACCAGGTCTCGCCATACTCCGAGAACTACACTCTCACCGTTCAGCGAACCGTCGGGACAAACTATACGGCTGAGATTGGTTACATCGGCAACCGCGGCATTCATCTCCCGACGCAGGATCAGATCAACATCCAGCAGCGGGTCACTCCCACCAATGTCCTTCCCACCTTTGCCGGTACCACTGTCCTTGAGGCAGCCGGCCCTGGTGCCACGAATCTCGCCGCAATCAAGGCACTCTCGAACCTTGTGCCGGCCTGGGGGGCCGCTGGTTTCACGAGCAAGATCACTTCCTACCAGCCCTACTCGTCGTCCAACTACAACGGTTTGGTCGCCAACCTGACCCGTCGCTTCCAGAAGGGTCTGCAGATGAACCTCTCTTACACCTGGTCGAAGACGATGGATGACGCCACGGACGAGGTGTTCGCCACCGTTCTCACTCCACGTCGTCAGCAGAACCATCAATGCATCGCCTGCGACTACAGCCGTTCAGCCCTCGATCGGACAAACCGTATCTCGCTCGAGGCCCTGTACGACGTGCAGGCGTACAAGCACTCCGACAACTTCCTTCTCAAGAATCTCGTCGGCAACTGGCTCATCGCACCGATCTACACGTATGAGTCGCCTGAGTATGCAACCGTACTTTCCGGTGTCAACTCGGTCCAGAACGGCGATACTGCCAGTTCGATCGATCGCACCATCATCAACAAGAATGGTGTTCCGGGAACGGGATCCGGGACCACGCCGATCATGAGCGGTACAAACATCATCGGCTACACGGCCATCAATCCCAACGCATACTACATCGAAGCCAACAACGGTACGCAGCCGAATTCCGCGCGCAACACGCTGCCGATCCGCCCCATCGACAACATCGATCTCAGCCTGTACAAGCGCCTCACGGTGCGTGAGCGCTACTCGCTGGAGGTTGGTATCCAATCCTGGAACGTCCTCAACCACGCTCAGTACCAGCCTGGAACCGTCGATAATGTGAACGGTCCCAGCTTTACCTCAAGCACCTCCTACCAGACGGCAAGCAGCGCTAACTTCAACCATCCTGAGAAGGAGTTCCTCAACAACGCTCGCACCATGCAGATCTCCGGCAAGATCACCTTCTAGCTGACGGGCAGCGTGGCGCATCAAAAAGAGACCGCTTCGGCGGTCTCTTTTTTCTGAATGGTACGTGTACTAATTAGTCGAGGTGGGCGCCTTTGGCTTCGGGGCCCAGCGCGGTGATGGCGGCGACGACGAGAGCGACGATGACGACTGTTCCTGAGAGCGCGACGTTCAGTGAGCCGGCATTGTGCCGGATTGCGAATGCCTCCTGGAACACCGCATTGCGCGAGGAGATCAGGTTGCCAAGCTGGTAGGCGAAGCCCGGCAGAATCGCGCGCACCGGGCCCGGCGAAAGTTCGTTGAGGTGTGCGGGGATGATTCCCCAGGCGCCCTGCACCATGAACTGCATCAGGAAACCGCCGGCCGCGAGCATGACTGCCGAATGGGACCAGGCCCAGAGCGGCACCATGGGAATGGCGAGCAATGCGGCCAGGACGATGGTCTTCCTGCGGCCAAACTTCTCGGAGATGGTCCCGCAGCAGATGCCGCCGGCCAGCGCTCCGATGTTGCCGATTGCGGCGATCAGACCAACTGTGCCGTTGCTCAGTCCGTGGTCCAACAGAAACGTCGGGTAGAGGTCCTGTGTGCCGTGGCTGAAGGAAGTGAACGCGCTCATGAGGACAATCAGGAAGAGGAACGTCGGGAGATACGTGATCAGGACGTGCCAGTCGAGCGGAGGACGCTTCGGTGCTCCACCCGATGCGCTGACCTGGTGGCTGGCCAGCCAGGCGGGCGACTCTTCGACATTGAAGCGGAGATAGAAAGCCAGCAGGGCAGGGAGCGTGCCAATCATGAACATGACGCGCCAGTTGGCCATCATCCCGTGTCCGTGCAGGTGCGAGAAGAGGAGCCCGAACAGGGCAGCGGCGAGCAGGTTGCCGACGACGTAGCCCTCCTGGAGCAGGCCCGAGAAGAAGCCGCGGCCCTGGGCAGGCAGAGTTTCGAGCGCCAGCGCGGCGCCGACGCCCCAGACACCGCCCATCGCAATGCCGAACAACGCACGGCAGACGAGAAAGCTGTGCAGCGTGGGCGCGAAGGCCGAGGCCAGCTCGAAGACGGAGAAGGCGATGACGTTGATCATCAGGGTGGGACGGCGGCCGTATTTCTCGGCCATCGCGCCGAAGAGAAACGCGCCCAGCGGACGCATGACGAGGGTCCAGAAGACGGCCTCGGCAACCTCTTTGACGCTGACGTGAAATGTTCCGGCAATCGCCTTGAGACAGAAAGTCAGAAGGAAGAAATCGAAGGCATCCAGCGTCCACCCGAGGAAACAGGCGGAGAAGGTATTGCGCTGGACCCGGGTCAGGGAGCGTAGCTCACGAAAAAGAGGCATCGCCGAATCGTAGCATTCCTGCTGAACTGAAGCCCGCTGCTACTCCTGGCGCGAGCTACATCTTTGCGCGCAGCGGCGTTACCTGGGCAGCCTGCGGCAGAGGCATGGCCTCGGGTTCCTGCATGTAGGTCTTCAGCAACTGGTGATGCAGGCAATAGAGCGCAAGTTCGAGGCGATCGGAGACGCCCAGCTTGTCGTACACCTTGCGCAGGTAGTTCTTGATGACCTGCTCGGTGGTGCCGATCTGGTACGCGATCTCCTTGTTGCGCATGCCGCGGGTGATACAGCTGATGATCGCCAATTCTTTTTTGGAGAGCTTGGGTTGAACGCGCGGGTTGGTGAGCGAACTCGCCTGAGAGCGATAGGCCTCGATGACCCAGCTGATGGACTGGTTGTCGATCCAGGTTTCGCCATCGGCGATCTTGCGAATGCACTTGATCAGCAGGTCCGGCGAGATGGAGCGCGGAACTACGCCACGCACACCGCGGCGATAGAGTTCCACGATGTTGGCTTCGTCCGACTCCACCACCTGGACGATGAGCTTGGCATCCGGCGAGCGCTTGACGATCTCTGGAATAGCATCGATTGTGCCGGCGATGAGCTGACCTTCGAGGACGACGACGTCGGTAGGATAGCGCTGCAGGGCGGCGTGCAGGTTGGCCAGCGTCTCTGCCTGAGCCACCACGCGGATGTCGTCTTCGAGGGCGAAGACCTTCTTCATGCCCACACGATAGATTGCCTGGGAATCGGCGAGGATGACGCGAATGCCGGTGGCGGGGGCGGACTGCTCAAATGCGTGGTTCGTAGACTTATCCGTATTTAGGGTTGGCGTCATTGTCAGGCCTTGAGAAAGTATTCGTCGATCACAGCGGCTGCCATTGATTCCTGTCCCGAGTGCTGATGCCGGACGACGCGTCCCATACAGTGGATGGAAACATCACTCGCCCAACCCATCACTTCCGACGGCATATCCATCGTGAATTCGATGCTGCTGCCAATCTTCGGCAGGTGAGTGGAAACGAATAAGAGTCCGTTGGAGGAGATATCTTTCGTTATGGCGTCGACCATACCGTCTTCCGTCTTCAGATGGAGCCTGAGCTCGATCGGAAAACGGACCGCGGTCCGGACGGCATCCTTGTCTCCAGGTTTCTGCCGCTCCGCCAAGATTCCTCCTTTGAGAACCCCAGGAGCCCTCCGGTTGTCGGGCTGTGGTTACCAAAGTTTATGCTACACGGATCATTCTGCCATCCTATTTCTCACGCTACGATGGCACATTAGTTGCATTTCGCTGAAAATCCGGGGAATAGGTAACCAGGGAGAGGCGTAGTTCATGTGTATCCGATTTGGGTTACTTCGCGATTTTCCTCTGCGCGGATGGTCAGGCTGCGGGCGCGGGATCAGTGTGCGGGGGATTGGCATCCAGGAAGGCGTTGATTTTCTCAAACTCTTCGGTGGGGAGCCTGAATTTCGCGACCGGCCAGACACCCTCGATCTGCTCGGGGCTTCGGGAGCCCACAATCGCGGCAGTGATCGCCGGATTGCAGAGCGTCCATGAGATGGCGACCACTCCGGCGGAGACGCCGTGGCGCGCGCCGATCTGCTTGAGGAAATCCGCGATCGCCAAATTGCGCGAGAGATGCGGTTCCTGGTAGTTCTTCGCCTTGCGGCGGAAGTCATCGGGCGGAAGACTGGCGACACGCTCCTTGGTCATCGCTCCCGTGAGCAGGCCGGAATGCATGGGCGAGTAATTGATAACGCCGATCGTGTGCTCCAGGCAATAGGGCAGGATTTCGGCCTCAACCGAGCGGTTGATCATGGAATAAGGCGGCTGCAGAGAGGTAATCGGGGCGATAGCCAGGCAGCGCTCCATCTGTGCTGCAGAGAAATTGGAGACGCCGATATGTCGGACCTTTCCCTCGCGCTGCAGGGCCGCCATCGTGGCCCAGCCCTCTTCGACATCCTTGTCCTCGACTGGCCAGTGGATCTGGTAGAGGTCGATGGCCCCGACTTGGAGGCGGCGCAGGCTGCCTTCGACCTCGCGGCGAATATCGAGCAACGTGCGCTTTATTTCCTTCTTCTCATTCCACACCATGCCCGACTTGGTGAAGACGAAGGGCTTGAATGAGGAGCTTTTGATCGCCTTGCCGACGATCTCCTCGGAATGGCCGAGCCCGTAGATCGCGGCGGTGTCGATCCAGTTCACGCCGAGATCGAAGGCCTTGTGGATGGCCGCAATGGAGGCGTTGTCGTCCTGCGGGCCCCAGGACATCGCCCAGTCGCCGCCACCAATTGCCCAGGCGCCGAATCCGATCGGCGTTAACCACATATCCGAAGAGCCAAGCTGACTGATTTTCATAGCGATTGGATGCAACGCAGGCGATCGTCGATCCCCGAGAGTAGCCCTTCCTTTATAGTGTGGAAATCTTCGATCTCCGATGGCGTAATAGTCAAGTCCCTGAACTGTGACCCGCTCGTGGGCACATCACTGCAGGGGATTAAAAACGAAAGCGGCGAGAGAGGGAAGTGCCTCGGCCGCCGCTCTCGCTGAGTTGGTGATGGGTTAGAAGCGACCCTCGACTGCGAACTGCAAGGCACGGGAGCCCGTCTGGTTGCCGAAACCGGTGATCTGGCCAAAGGTTGTGCTGGCCGGGTCAGTGGAAGGGTTGCTGTAGATGGGGTGGTTCATCACGTTGAAAGCCTCTGCCCGAGCCGTCATGTTGAAACGCTCGCGGAGGATGAACTTTTTCATCGCGCCGACGTTCAGTACGTTCTGGTAGTCCTGGCGGACGTTGTTGAAGCGCAGCGGCATTGTCCGCAGATTGGACTGCAGGCTCTGGCTGCTCCAGGTGGGGCACGTCGTGCTCGGCGCGCAGGTTCCGTCGCCGGGCTGGTCCAGCGCAGTCGCTGGAATCAACGGCAGGTTGTTGATGAACGCCCTGGTGTTGAACCAGGTCCGGTAGTTCTTGTTCGAGGTATCACCGATGTCGGCGTAGGTCATTCCAGGCCGCAGAAGCGCGTTGGCGTTGTTGAACGTCAGTGGTTGCCCGCTCTGGATGCGGTAGGTGCCTTCCACCTGGAAGCCACGGATCATGGCATCCACCCATGAGTGCGCGTTGCCGAAGAACGGCTTGTTGTGGCCGAAGGGCAATTCGTAGATCCCGGCGACGGCCAGCATCTGCGGATAATCTCCGTTGGAGACGCCGTACCAGGGCTTTGCATCACCCGCGTTCAGGAAGCTGATCGCGTCCAGTGAGCGCGACTTGGCGTAGGAGACGCTCATGTTATAGCCGTGGGAGAACCGCTTCTGCAGGGAGACTTGAAGTGCGTTATAGCTGCTGAATCCGGCCGGGTCGTTTGCCGTGATGCCGGTAAATTCAGGATATGGCTTCAGCAACTGACTCGTTGCAACCGTGCTTCCCGTCAGGCTCGACGAACCGGGAACAGTGATGCCTGCGAAGGGGTTCTTGGTGGAAGTGCCCAGTGCGGTGTTGATGGCGCTCTGCGCCGCGGTGCGCGTGGTGTCTTTGCTCA
This sequence comes from Acidobacteriaceae bacterium, assembly GCA_036390355.1. GTDB lineage: Bacteria > Acidobacteriota > Terriglobia > Terriglobales > Acidobacteriaceae > Edaphobacter. Next base: position 9,039 of record DASWCA010000272.1, on the reverse strand, counting down.
GGTAGCTGTCGGGAAGGGCATTGAAGTCACGGGTGATGCGGATGTGCTGACCTGTGCTGCCGACGTAATCTGCTTCAACAATCATGTCTCCAGGCAGGGCATATTGCACACCCAGAGAGTAACGCTCGTTGTAGGGTGTCTTGGGATGCTGGAGGAAGAATCCGGAGACGGACGTGCCGACCCCTTGCAACAGGCCGTTTGCATTTCCGCTCGGTTGTACCAGTCCATTCGGAAATGGGTTGGCGAGATTCCTGGTGACGGTGACACCGCTGTCCAGACTCGTGATGGTATTGGTAGTTTGGGTATAGCCGAGGGGATTGCCGTATTGAACATACTCAGCGAGGTGGCTATAGAAGATTCCGAAGCCGCCGCGAAGGACGAGCTTCGGTGTCGGATTCCAGGCAAATCCGATCCGCGGCGAGAAGTTTGTCTTTTGAGATGTCCATAAGTTACTGTCCGGACTCGAAGCTGTACCGGCGTAGAGGAAGCCTCCGTTGACCTTGAATTGCGAGGCTGGAAGAAGCGGGCTGGGGTTCGCGGTATAGTTTGCGATGGCCTGTGAAGCGATCGGGTTCGGCGTGTCAAAGGCGAACCCGGCCACACTCTTGTTGTGACGCTCCTGGATGGGACTGCCGTACTCGTAGCGCAGGCCGACGTTGACGGTGAGCCTGGGGTTGACCTTCCAATCGTCCTGGAAGAAACCAGACCAATAGTTTGTGTCGCTGGCGGTGGCGGCGTTCAGAGTCATCGCCGTGCTCTCCCCGAAGCCCAGTTCAAGCGCAGCAAGTGCCTGGCCGATGGGCGACGCCACTGGACCGATGTTCTCCGGCCCTTTGGTGTATGCCCCGGTTGCGGAGATCGACAGGTGCTCCTGGGTCAGGTCAGCCTTGTTCGCCTTATAATCGCGCCATTCCAAGCCAACTCGCAGATCGTGACGGCCGAGCGACTTGGAGACCGATGCAAGCCCTAGAGGAATATTGTCTGCCTCGTAACCGGGATCGGAGTTGCCGAGCGCCGCATAACCCGTGACCTTTACCTGGGGGAAGCCCGCGGCTTTCGCGTTGGCCCCGGCCAATGCATTGGCATTGACGCCGAGGTCAGTGGAGGTAGTGGGGGCGGTGAGCGAGGTGACGGTTGTAAAACGCGTGTACGAGAACCGCAGGTTCAATACGGTGGTCGGGTTCAACGTGTTGACGTAATCGAGCGCCCACGCGTAGTTCTTCAGCGTAAGTGTCTGACCGCTGGCCCCCGGAAAGAGCGAGTTCTTGCCAGGCTGCACGCGCTGACTCTGAATGTAGTGGCCAAAGAGCTTCTGCCGGTCACTCAGGGTGTAATCGAGACGGGTGGCAACGCTCCAATAGTTATCGATATTCGAAACGTCGGGGATGAAGTTGTTCAGGCCATTGGCGCTGCCGGGGGTATTCGGGTCCGGATAGTAACTGAGGATCTTTGCGGCAATCGGATCGATCGCCGGAATGATGTTATTCGAGTAAGGATCGCGAATGACCTGGCCCGGGCAATTTGGATCGGGATGGGTAGAGAACGGGTTGTAGATCTGGTAGGTATTGTAAGGAGCGACGTTGAAGCCTTTGCAGGCAACTGTGGTGCTGTTGGTAGTGCCAAGCGGAAGAAGGGCAGAGAAGTCACCTTTCTTCTCGGCAACAGTGGGGACGGTTTGCGGTGTGGTGGTAGCAGCCTGTTCCTGGTGCTGGTGCTCATATCCGCCGAAGAAGAAGAGTTTGGTATGGAAGACAGGGCCGTCGACCGCTCCTGTTTCGCGGTTGTATTTCGACACCGGGGCTGCGTGAGTACCCAGAGAGAAAGCTGGAGCACCCAAGTCTGGCGGCTGAAAATAGTAGCTTCCCGTGCCGTGAAATTTGCTGCTGCCGGATTTGAGGCTGGCATCGAGAGATGCTCCGGAAGTATGCGAGATGCTCGCGTCATAGGGAGACGTGATCAGTTTGAACTCGCCCAGGAAATCCTTCGCAGGAATGTAGGCAGTGGTGACCGCACCGCCGTTGCGAGTTTCCGGCGCGCCATCGAGCGTGAACTCAGTCTGACCGGATTGCGAACCGTTAACCTTCGCGCTTTCGGAGCCTCCTTCGTAGCTATGGTTCGCCGCAGTTAGCGTTGTGCTGTTGACCCCTGGGGCGAGCAACTGCAATTCGAAAGGGTTGCTATACAAAATTGGCAGCTCCTGAGCGGAGCGACCCTCCACGGTGAAGCCTAGCGTGGCGTCCTCTGTCTTGAGGCGGGCGCCACCGGTGCCTTCTACGGTGATCATTTCGGTCTGCGCGCCGATCGAAAGCTTTGCATCGATACCGACGCGACCCGCTACTTCGAGGCGCACATGAGTGGCGACGAATTGCTTGAACCCGGTGCTGCTCACGTTGACCGTATAAACACCCGGATTCAGGAAGTCGACGACGTAGGCGCCGGCCCCGTCGGACGTGGCGTTGCGAACTACGCCCGTGGCTTCGTTGGTTACGCCGATCGCCGCCTTTGGAATTACCGCGCCGGTGGAGTCGGTGATCAGGCCGGCGATCTTGCCTCGGTCGTCCTGTCCATACGCAAACGTTGCTGTCAAAAGAAGAAGGAAAACTGCGAGACGCTTCATGCACACTCCATGGATTACGGCCATTAATGGCTGGGGTTTCTTTGAGCGCCCCAAACGATAGGGAGGCATGGGTATCAATGTCAACGACAATATGAAAGATATGTGTCGAGTGTGAAGTTCTTCGCAGGCATTTTTCAAGCAGGGCCGCCCACGGAGCCATTTAATCGGAAGTAGCTGATCTTAGGGTCGCCTCAAGACTTGTGCGAAGAGCCGAATGGTAGGACCCAAGAGCCCGTCCTGTTCCGATATGCGGACTAATCGAACCGAAACGCTCAAGTGGCCGGACGAGAGGTGTCAACACGGTCCGACGAGTTGGCCGGCTTGGACGCGCTAAACCGTATCCAGATAGGTAGGTAGAGGTGCGCCTTGAAGTGACACGAGACCCGGTGGCTGACAGCACGCATGTTCGAGCTTTGCCAGGTCAGCCTGCATCTCGCGGTCGGCCCGTAGCGACCTGAGCGTAGCCTCGAGGATGTCCACTGCGCGAGCATCCGATGGACGCTGGATGCTGTAATGCATCCACTTGCCTTCGCGGCGCGCGGATACGATCCCGGCGTTGCGCAGATAGGCGAGGTGCCTGGAAATCTTCGGCTGCCCCTGCCTGAGGATTTCCACGAAATAGCAGACGCAAACCTCCCGGCCGTTCATCAGGTTGAGCAGCCGGAGGCGGGTCCGGTCGGCGAGCGCCGCGAACAGGTGTACCAGGTCGGGAGATTTTGGTGCGGCACCCATAATTTCATAATATACGCCTTGACAGATGTGTTGTTGGAACATATATTTGCTTTGGCGCATATGAAGGAGGCGTCACTCATGTCGAATCAGGCCGCAGTCAGCGAGAAATACGGATCGATTGCTCGAAGCGTTACACAGGCGGGAACGGCAGCGTGCTGCGATCCCGCGATGCACTGCTGCGACCCCATCACGAAGAACCTGTATGGCGATGGCGAAAAAGGCGTCCTGCCGGAGAAGGCGGTTCTTGCGTCGCTGGGCTGCGGAAATCCGACGGCGCTGATCGAACTCAAGCCGGGTGAGACGGTCCTCGATCTCGGATCGGGCGGCGGCATCGACGTGCTGCTCTCCGCCAGGCGGGTCGGGCCGACGGGCAAGGCGTACGGGCTCGACATGACCGACGATATGCTGGCGCTCGCCCGCGAAAACCAGCGGCAGGCAGGCGCGAACAACGTTGAATTTCTGAAGGGCGAGATCGAGAACATTCCTCTGCCGGACAATTCCGTCGACGTGGTGATCTCGAACTGCGTCATCAATCTCTCGGCGGACAAGGGCCGTGTGTTGCGCGAGGCGTTCCGCGTATTGCGGCCGGGCGGACGTTTCGCTGTGTCTGATGTCGTAGTGCGCGGCGAGGTTCCCGATTCCGTCCGCCAGAGCATGCTGCTGTGGGTCGGATGCATCGCCGGCGCGCTGGAAGAAAATGACTATCTTGCCAAGTTGGTAGCCGCGGGCTTTGCCGATGTCGATCTTGAGCCGACGCGAACCTACGACGTTGAAGATGCGCGAGTCTTCCTGACCGAGGCGGGCATTGCTGTGGATGAGATTGTTCCCCTGGTCCAGGGGAAATTCCTCAGCGCGTTTATTCGCGGCACCAAACCGAAGGCAGCCTGCTGCGGTACCGACTGCTGCGCGCCTGCCGCCACAGTTCAGAAGGGATAGACGATGCCGCCCCATTACAACGTTCTCTTCCTGTGCACGGGCAACTCCGCGCGTTCCATCATGGCCGAGGCGATTCTGAATCACAAGGCTAAGGGCAACTTCACCGCATACAGCGCAGGCAGCCATCCGTCGGGAGCGCCGCGACCGGAGGCGCTGAAGCAGCTTGAATCCGCGGGCATTTCGACCGCTGGGCTGCGCAGCAAATCGTGGGACGAATTCGCAGCGCCTGGTGCACCGCAGATGAACTTTGTGTTCACGGTGTGCGACAACGCCGCCAACGAGGTGTGCCCGCTCTGGCCTGGGCAGCCGATGACCGCGCACTGGGGGATCGCCGATCCGGCTGCGGTGAAAGGCACGCCGGAGGAGATTGCCCGGGCCTTTAGCGATGCGTATGTCGTGCTGGACCGGCGCATCGGCCTCTTTCTTTCTCTGCCGCTCGCCACGCTCGGACAGTTGGCGATACAGAAGGAAATCCACCAGATCGGGCGCGAATAACTATGCCGAGCACATTGCCTACACAGGGCCGGGCTTTCTGACCCTCTGGATATTTATGGCGATGGCCGTCGGAGTTGGCCTCGGTCATTTCATCCCAGGCTCCGCCGCGTTCGTGAACCGCTTCCAGAGCGGCACGACGAATATCCCGATCGCCATTGGCCTGATCGTCATGATGTTTCCGCCGCTGGCGAAGGTACGCTACGAAAAGCTGGGAGACGTCTTCCGCAACAAGCGGGTGCTGGGGTTGTCGCTGGTTCAGAACTGGGTGATCGGGCCTGTGTTGATGTTCCTGCTTGCAATCGTGTTTCTGCGCGGCGAACCGGCGTACATGCGCGGCTTGATCCTGATCGGCATAGCCCGTTGCATCGCAATGGTGCTGGTCTGGAATGAGCTGGCGGAGGGCGATTCCGACTATGTCGCCGGACTCGTCGCCATGAACAGCATCTTCCAGGTTGTCTTCTACAGCTTCTACGCCTGGGCGTTTCTGATGGTGGCACCCAGGTTGTTCGGGCTGGAGGGGAGCGTGGTGCACGTCGGCATAGCGCAGATTGCGAAGAGTGTCGGGATATACCTTGGCATTCCCTTCGCCGCTGGGATCATCACGCGCTTCGTCCTCATTCGCGTCAAGAGCGAAGAGTGGTATCGGACGCGCTTCATCCCGCGGATCAGCCCGCTGACGCTGATCGCGCTGCTGTTTACGATCCTGGTCATGTTTTCGCTCAAGGGCGATCTCATCGTGCGGCTGCCGCTCGACGTCGTCCGCATCGCCATCCCGCTGATCGTTTATTTCCTTATCATGTTTCTGGTGAGCTTCTGGATGGGAAAGCGGCTGGGGGCGAATTATGCGCAATCCGCCACACTCTCCTTTACTGCCGCAGGCAACAATTTCGAATTGGCCATTGCGGTGGCCGTGGCTGTGTTCGGCATCAATTCAGGCGAGGCCTTCGTGGGCGTGGTGGGGCCGCTGATTGAGGTGCCGGCGCTGATTGGCCTGGTTAACGTCGCCTTCTGGATGAGGAGGCGCTACTTTGCCGGCGGCGGCACATTTGAGATACATCCGGTCGAAGATGCATCCTAGTGTTCATGGAATTGACCGTGCATTCACTGGGTGGCGCAGCGTTCGAGCGTGCGATAGTCTCATAATTGTCTGTATGGCTGAATCGAAATCAGTTAAGACAAAGTCATCGGCTGCCAAGCCGGGCAGCGCGGGGAAGCGCGCCTCGATGAAGGTTGCGAAGAAGGCCGCGCCGGCGAGGGAAAACCTCTTCTTCGACCGCGATGAATCGTGGATGCTCTTCAATAAGAGAGTGCTCGAAGAGGCAGTGGACGCGAGCAATCCGCTGCTGGAGCGGGTAAAGTTTCTTGCGATTACGGCCAGCAATCTCGATGAGTTCATTGAGATCCGCGTAGCCAGCCTGCTGCAGCGGATTGAGGATGGCTATACCCAGCCGCAGCAGCGTGACGAAGGCGGCCTGACGCCACAGCAGCGCCTTGACCGGCTCTCCATAGTGCTGCACGACTTTGTCGACGCGCAGTACGCGTGTCTGAACCAGAAGCTGCTGCCCGCGTTGAGCGAGGAGAAGATTCGCATTCTGAAGTGGCGCGAACTCCCTGAGCGGTTGCGCGCCCACGCTCTCCATTTCTACGAAAATGAAGTCGATCCGCTGCTGACGCCGATTACGATCGATCCCACGCACCCATTCCCGCGAGTGCTGAACAAGGCGCTCGGCATCGGGCTTCTGCTGCGTTACAAGCGCAGAGGCAGGCTGCAAAAGACGGCGTTGTCGAAGTCGGGTCCGGCGCTTGGCATCGTCACCGTGCCCCGCGCGCTGCAGCGGCTGGTGCCGCTTCCCAGCGCCGAAGGGACCTACGACTTTATCCTGCTGCACGAACTGATCGAGTCGCAGGTGGAGCGCATGTTCCGCGGGTACGAGGTGCTCTCGCGGGCGGCCTTTCGGGTGACCCGCAACAGCAATCTCTATCTGCAGGAAGAGGAGGCGCGCAGCGTACTCGAGAGCGTTCGCGCCGAGCTGCACAACCGGCGCAAGGGCGACGCTGTCCGCATGGAGATCGAGAGCACCGCGGACGAGGAGATTGTCGAACGCCTGCGCACGAACTTCGAACTCGATCCGTGGCAGGTCTTCCGCACCGATGGGCCGGTGAACCTGTCACGCCTCATGAACCTGCCGGGCAAAGTCACTCGGCCGGAGCTCAAATTCCCGCCATTTCACGGGCGCCGCCATCAGCTTTCGCCCCAGTCGGCGAACCTGTTCGACGAGCTGCGGACAAAGGACATTCTGCTGCATCATCCGTTCGATTCGTACTCGACGGTGGAGGGATTTGTCGAGTCTGCGGTTGCGGACCCCGCGGTCGTATCGATTGAGCAGACGCTCTACCGCACCAGCGAAGCTTCACCGCTGTTCACGGCACTTACGGAGGCCGCGCAGACCAAGGAAGTGACCGTGGTGGTCGAGTTGATGGCGCGCTTTGACGAGGCGTCGAACATTCGCTGGGCACGCGAGATGGAGGATGCCGGCGTGGGCGTCTTCCTCGGCATCCTCGGCCAGAAGACGCACTGCAAAGTGGCTCTGATCGTCCGGCGCGATCCGGATGGCGTGGTCCGTCGATACGCACATCTCGGCACAGGCAACTACAACTCGGTTACAGCTCGCCTCTATACCGATATCAGCCTACTGACGGCGCGGCCAGAGATCACCTCGGCGGCACAATCGGTCTTCCGCTATCTGACTGCCAAATCCGAGTCGGAGAATTACGCGCCGTTGCTGGTGGCTCCGCTGACCCTTGCGTCCACGCTGCTAAAGCAGATTGCGCGCGAGGCGGCTCATGCCAAGGCAGGGAAGCCGGCGGCGATTGTAGCCAAGATGAATGCGCTGCTCGATCGCGCCACCATGGAAGCTCTGTATGCGGCGTCGAATGCAGGGGTCGAGATCGACCTGATTGTGCGCGGCATGTGCGCGCTGCGCCCGGGCGTAAAGGGCATGAGCGAACGCATCAGGGTGCGCTCGATTGTGGGGCGCTTCCTCGAGCACAGCCGCATCTTCAGCTTCGCCAATGCTGGGCATCCCGAGGTCTTTTGTGGCAGCGCGGACTGGATGGGCCGCAATCTGTTCGAGCGCTGTGAAGTGGTGTTTCCGGTAGACGACCCGACACTGTCTGCGCGTCTGCGCGACGAGATTCTGGGCGCTTATCTGGCCGACAATACAAAGGCATGGCTGCTCCAACCCGATGGAGGCTACATCCGCGCGCCCAGGAACGGGCCTGCCTTCAGCGCGCAGGTACACCTGATGAAGATTGCGAAAGCGGACCGCGCAGACCCAGAGTGATCGGCAACGAAAAACGCTGGCCCCTCACGAAGCGGCCAGCGTTTTTGCATGCATATTGGTTATTGGACGTTGTAGGTTACGGTAGCAATATGCGTTGTGATCTGGCCGGCCGTACTGGTGTACTTGCCGATCACGGTCAACGTGTAGGTTCCCGCATAAATATTGGTATTGGTCGTGGTAGTGGTGGTGGTGCTGCTTGAGCTGCCGCAACCCGTCGCCCCTCCGACCAGCGCAATGGACAACATCACCAGCAGCAGTCCGGCCAGACGGCGCTTGCGTGGCATGATCAACAGCAACATCGAGGCGATGGACACTCCCGAGCCCGCGGCATACCAGGGCATGCGATGACCTGAGTGCCGAGCCAGCATCGTCCCCGAATCGACTGTTCCGGGCAGTCCGGGCATCTTCATACTTGCCGTGATGCCCGAAAGTGTGAGCGTTGTTGTGGCTGTCGCCGAGGGGCCAATCGTGACCGATGCGGGGCTGAAGGTTAAGGTCGGGGCGTAGCCGCTGGTGCTTGTGAACGTAGTCGTGAAGACCACGGTTCCGGTGAAATTGTTGGTCGGTGTAGCCGTGATCGTGGCAGTCGGAATAGTACCGCCGGCCGCAACCGACACACTGGGAGTGGCGGCGGTGAGTGAGAAGTCGGCGCAGGTACTGCTCGTGACCTGAACCTCAACGGGAGTAACGGTGAACGATCCGTTCGACGTCGTGGTCGACCCGCCCGCAGTCAGGACGGGGCCAGTCGAGCCCTGATAATTAGCGTCGCCCGAGTAGGCGGCGGACATCACCTGCTGGCCCAGGTTGGTGCAGCTCGTGACCCAGGAGTAGGTCGCGACGCCGCTGGAGAGTGTGACCGCGCTACCGAGAGCGACGTTATTCGCCAGGAACTGCACCGTGCCTGTGGGCGTGCCA
>DASWCA010000271.1:0-12854 GCA_036390355.1 Acidobacteriaceae bacterium | reverse complement strand
GTCTGGCTCGCCAACAAAGGCTTCCGCCACGACCCCGTCCGCGCCGCACTCTGCGCCTCGCTCACCCGACTGATCCTGCCCGCGCAACTCTTCTTCTTCATCGGCAGCGTCATGAGTTCGCGGCTGCAGGTCCGCAAAATCTTCCTCTACCAGGCATTCACACCGCTCATCTACAACATCGGAATCATCGCCGGCGCATTCTTCCTACACGACCACATCGGAATTTATTCCCTCGCCTGGGGCGTGCTCGCAGGCGTCATCGTCGGCTCCGCGCTGCTCAACTCGCTCGGCGCATTCCGCACCGGACTTCACTACCGCCCCATCGTAAACTTCGGCGACCCCGCATTCCGCGAGTGGCTCAAGCTCTCCCTTCCGCTCATGATCGGCGTCTCGCTCGTCATGTTCGACGGCATCTTCCTCAAGTACTTCGGCTCCGTGCAGGTCGGCGGCATCACTCTCATCACCACCGCGAAAAACCTCTTCAACGCACCCTTCAATGTCATCGGCCCCGCCGCTGGAGCGGCCTCGCTGCCCTTCTTCGCCTCGCTCTTCCAGCAACGCCGCGCCCAGGACTTCTCCACCTCCGTTGCCCGCTCCGTCTCGCGCCTCTTCGCTGTCGGCATGATCGTCTCTGCCTGGATGATCGCCCTCGCGCCCTGGCTGATGGACCTCTTCCGCGGCGGCCGCTTCAACCATGCCGACGCTGCAGCCACCACGCAGCTTTTCGTAGTTCTCGCCTTCACCCTCGCACTCTGGGCCGTGCAGGGGATTTACGCGCGCGCCTTCTACGCCGCCAGCGACACCAAAACTCCGGCCATCACCGGCACCATCATCACCGTGCTCTCCGTCCCCATGTATTGGGCACTCTTCAAAGCGCACGGCCTTCCCGGCCTGGCCATCGCTTCCGACATCGGCATCTTCGCACAGACCGCCTCGCTCGCTATCCTCCTCGACCGCAAGCGCCTGGTCTCGCTCTCACATCTGGAGTACGCCGATCTGGGCCGCGCTTTCTTTGCCGCTGTCGTTGCGTACGCCGCGACAGCTACCGCCGCCCACTTCCTGCCGCCCGTCTCCACCCATCCCAGGGACATCCTCACGATCACGATCGCATCCCTCGCCTGGGCCGCCGCAGCGGCAACCACACTGCTCGCCACCGGCTCAAAACTTCCCCAGCAGATTCTCCGCCGCCGCTAAGGACTCCGTGTGACCTGGAGCACATTGCGCTGCGCATCGTCCCTTAGGCGTATAACTCTATCCGCGCTCGCCGGTCGATTCCGCGTCGCGGCAAGCGCACTAGACTCGCCTGGGGACAACACGTCGTCGTGTGCCTCGTCACCCGCACGCACACGCCGACCCGCAAACACTGCCGCCGCCACGCGAACAACCGAACCACAGAAAGTGGAGGACTTTATGGGATCTTCTTTCAAGCAATGTTCGCTAGCCGCAACGGCGGTTGCACTGCTGCTTTTGGCAGGCTGTTCGCAATCGACCACTTCGTCCGTCGCAGCCAGCTCTGGAACTCCAAAAGCGGGCGCTGGTCCCGCCCAGCCCGTGACTGCGAAGACGGCATTCGCGCCCATGTACAAGTCCGCAATGGAGTGGAGCAACGACATTAAAGTCCTGCACATGATGCCCAAAGATGTACCGGGCTTCAAGAATGACGTCGGTAAGGCAGCGATGTGGGAGGTGACGTTTGCCTCGCCGAGCCTGCACAAACTCCGGGTGTATACATACTCAATCGCCACCGTGCTGCCGGAGATTCACAAGGGCGCCGCCGCCGGTCTTCCGCTTCCCTGGGCCGGTCAAACGCGCGACTCCATGCCTATTGACCTGTCCCTCTTCAGCATCGACTCGGACGCGGCATACCAGGCCGCAGCCACAGATGCAACGGTTTGGGCGGCGAAAAATCCAGGCAAGGCGCTTTCCTCGCTCGAGCTGGGGAGCACCTACAAGTTCCAGGCTCCAGTCTGGTACATCGCCTGGGGAGACAAGAAATCCGGCTATGTCGCCCTGGTGGATGCCACCAGCGGCAAGGTCTACAAGAATCGCTAACGCAATCTACGCGATCCGCAGATCACGCCAACAAGAGAGCCGCCCTGAAAGGGCGGCTCTCTTTCAGATCATCGTGGCTGCCTAGTTGAAGATCGCTCCCACGGTAACGTTGGTATTCGTGCCCGATATTGTGACAACGCAACTGTTGGGCCCGGCTGCCGTGATAGGTGCCGTTGGCACACAGTTGTAAGACCATCCGCCGAAGGCGCCTCCAGTGGCTCTCAAAGTCACTGATGTTCCTAATGGATAAGTCGCCACGCAAACTGAACCACCAGACCCGGCACCGGGGCCACAATGAATCACGTTCGGCGTACCCGTAGCGGAGGGTGCGGTCACTTCCCAGTTGCTGGTATTCAGGCCCTCGTTGTAGACAGTCACAGTCGACAGGAGCGCAGCGGCCTGCGATCCTTGATAGCACTGACCTGGCTTTGGCGGGGTGTCGGGAGCGGGGCAAGCGAACGTTGCAGTCGCGGTGGCTATTGAGCCATTCGTGTCCGTTGCTTCGGCAATGATGACGCCGGTTCCAATGCCATAGGCGGTGACGATCCCAGCGGTTGCCCCCAGCGTCCCACTGGTGTTGGTGTCGACCGGGAATATGTTTGGCACCGAAGAAATCCAGGTCAGCGTGGGCGAATTTGTCAGGTCACGCACCGTGGGAGCCGTGGAGAACGTGCCGATCGCCAGAAATTGCCCGGTGTCCTGCAGATTCCCGACCGTAATCGAACTCGGAATGATGGTGAGAGAAAGGATGCTGCCCCCGCTTCCCCCATTAGCGCCGCCGCTGGTAGAGGCAACCGTCAGGATTGCACTCGAGCTGGTAGGCCCGTTGAACGCCGCAGCGCTTGCGGTGATCGTCGTCGTGCCTCCACTTACCGCCGTAACGAGACCGGAAGAATTCACGGTCGCGACGGAAGGAGTCGCGGAGGTCCAGGTCACCGAGGTAGTGATGTTCTGCGTCGAAGAGTGATTCGCGTTGCCGTAGGTCCCAATCGCGGTAAGCTGCAAGGTCTGCCCCACAGTCAGAGACTGCGCTGCCGGACTAACCAGAACGGAATCCAGCCCTTGGGGGTTGCCGCATCCCACCAGCGCGGTGGCGGCGCAAAAAACCAGAATCCCCGTTACACAACGGCGAGCGATCATTGGAACTCTCCTCACACTTCCGAACAGCGGCGATAAAGCCCACGGTACACCACCCCCTACCCGATAAAAAGGCAAATCGCGGTGTACCCGGTGACCGGGTAGATGCCTGTCCGCGATCTTGTAAAGCAAGCGGACACCCACTCCCGCCTTCGATCTCTACTTATGGAATCAATAGCTTGCAGGCCAATGACCCGGGCCAGTGTCGCCGCAAGTACACAGGCGCACGCCGGAAAGACAGGCCCTGTTTACAGACCGGACCATCCCCTTCCAGCTCGCAAACACACAAGCGATATGCCGTAGCACGCGCCGGCATCTCTCTTGTATCCTTCTGTGCAGGTCGCGCACGCCATCCAGGGGGATCCAAATGGCTCGTTATACCCGACGTGATTTTCTCAGGACCACTCTCGCCACCGGAGCGCTCGCCACCACCGGAACCCTTCCGCTCCTCGCCGCCGGAGCCAAAGCCACCGACTGGGTCAAGCTGGGCAAGTCGCGCATCAAGGTCACGCGACTCGCCTTCGGAACCGGAAGCCATGGCGGTCAAGTGCAGCGCCAGCTCGGACAGGAGCAGTTCACCAGCCTCGTCCGCCACGCTTACGATCGCGGAATCCGCTTCTTCGAGACATCCGACACCTACGACGAGATGCACTCTATGCTCGGCATCGCCCTTCGCGGCATTCCGCGTGACTCCTATCGCCTGATGTCGAAGGTGACCACCGACGAGGGCGACCCGAAGCAGCGCTTCGACGACCTCCGCAAGCAGGCCAACACCGACTACTTCGACATCATGCTGATGCATGTGCAGCAAACCGCGACCTGGCCCACCGACTCCGCGCGCTGGCAGGACGGCATCCTCGAAGCCCAGTCTCGCAAGATCATCCTCAGCCGAGGCGCCTCCGTGCACGGACTTCCGGCCCTGCGCCAGGTGCCGTCAAACAAGTGGCTCCAGGTTGCCATGATCCGCATGAACCACCTCGGGACCCGCATGGACAACGAAGCCAACTCCTGGAATGACCCCGGAATCGTCCCCGAGGTTGTCGACCACGTCCACCAGGCGCGGTCCGCAGGACTCGGCGTCATCAGCATGAAGCTCATCGGCGAAGGAGTCTTCAACCACGAAGAGCGCCAGGCAGCCATGCGCTACGCCTTCCATAACGCCGGAGTCGATTGCGTCACCGTCGGCTACAAATCCCCCGCCGAAGTCGACGAAGCCATCGACAACCTCAACGCCGCGCTGGCCTGAGAACAAAAGCGAATCACAGAGTTCACAGAGAAAAAGAGAGTGCACAGAGGGATTGTGCGGGAAATGAAATCTCTGTGATCTCTCTGTTGCTCTGTGAACTCTGTGGTTCGCTCTTAGCTATACCCGTTCCTCATTCGGACGATCCCGTCCTTCATGAGCGCCACGTGGAAATTCAGTAGCAAGCCCAGCGGCTTCCCACTCAACCTGAGATACGACAGCAGTTGCACCCGATGCACGGGAGCTATCGCTTCACACGCCTTCAGTTCAATTACGATCGCATTCTCGACCAGCAGGTCGATGCGATATCCGACTTCCAGATGAACGGATTCGTATACTACCGGCAGAGGCACTTGGGCCTCTACATGAAGCCCCCGCTTTCGCAGCTCATGAAGCAGACAAGCCTCATACGCGCTCTCCAGCAGCCCCGGCCCGAGCACCGAATGAACCGCAATAGATGCATCCACAATCACTCCACTCACCTTATTCAGCCGGACCGCTTCCACTCCGTGCTCCCTCTTCCTATGCACTCTCTGTGCTCTCTCTGTTTCTCTGTGCTCTCTGTGATTCGCTTTTGCCCTAAGGCTGCGCTAGCCTTTCGCGTCCGTGTACTCCTCGTGCCACGCCGTCTGGATCGCCTCCAGAATTTTCTCGTTCGACTTCGCCGGATCGCCCACAAACCCCGGCAACTGTACCACCCACTTGTGCAGATCGGTAAACCGCACCGAATACGGGTCGGTCTCCGGAAACATCTCCTGCAACTGAATCCCAATCTCCTGGGCATCCGTCCAATCCAACTCACGCGCCATAGTCCAGATCTCCTTCTTCCCAGTTTACGGCGTTACGGGTACCTGATAGATCAGGCGCTTGCGCATCCGCGGACCCGGCGGCGAATATGGGGGCTGGAACCATGGGGATGAGGGCGTCGTCGCCGCCGACCACCCCGCCACCAGGAACAACCCGACAATCAATCCGCCGCCCGGTCCGCCCGCAACGAGTGCAGCAATCTCCGCCGCTGCCGTTACCGCGACCGCAATCCACAAGCCAATATGACGATTTGGAGCCTGTTCCCAAACCCACACATGCCGCACCGCGCTCTTCGGAAATACAACCCGCCCCGTCGGCAGCCCGCGCCAGTCCGCATCCGGGTCCAGCACCCTTTCGCATGTCAGCGAGTTGTCGTCCGCCGAGATCAGTCGGCAGCGATCCGGCCACCGCTGGCCTTGCCCCTGCACCAACAGGTCCGTGTCCACGTCCAGCTTCTTCACCGCCGCCCAGTCCTCGTGCTTCTTGTCAGCGGCTAGCGCCACCCCCGATACCGCCATCAACACAGCAAGAACCCATCCCGCAAAACGTCTCATCGGCCGTCTCCTCCTTGCATCGATGAGTCAGCTTACGTGTCTCGTGCAACAACGCGTGTCCCCTCCTGTGACACTTCCTGAAGTGTCACACTGAAAGTACCCATGCCCCGCACATCCATCCCCGCCTGGACCGCCTCGATGCTTCGCCGCGACCTCAACGAGCGCGCCGCAAGCCTGGCCCGCGCCCACGGCTACCTCCACGACCTTTGTCCCGGAGCTTCGCCAGTCGTTATCTTCGGGCGCGACGAACAGGGCCGCCATGGCAACTTCCACCCCGCAGCCTACGCCGCCATCTGTACACATCCCGAATGGATCCGCCGCCTCGCCAAAGTCCATACCGCCTCCCGCCGCTCCCGGGCGCGCAAGGATTGGCAGTGGATGGAACTCGACTCCGCCTCCAGTTCCGATGCCCTGCTGATGAACATCTTCTGCCATCCCGAAGTATTCGATGGCGTCGCCCTCGCCGCCCCGGTCGCCGCGCTGCTCAACGTCGACGCCACCGCCCAGCCCTGTTTCGGAGCGCGTCCCGGCGTGCCTCTCCTCACTCCACTAAAGGCCCGCACCAAAAAGGTCCACGCCGAACGACTCGACCGCACCGAAATCGATCTCACCCTCTCCGGTCCGACAGCCACTCTCTTCGTCGAAGCCAAGCTCACCGAAAGCGACTTCCAGACCGCCGCGCCCAGCCTGGTCGAACGCTACCGCGATCTCGAAGCCGTCTTCGACATCGATCGCCTCCCCACCAAACTTTCGCCGGCGCGCCCTTCACCCGCCGCAACTCCCAGTGTGCCCCATCCATCGCAAAGCGATAGGTGGGATGAAGTCAGCTCGCACAGCCCCGACCCGGATTTTCCTGAAGATTCGTTCCTCAACCTGCCGAATCGGCCACCTAAGCAGCGCATCGCCGGCTATCAGCTCATCCGCAACGTCCTCGCCGCCTTCGCCGCCGACGCATCGTTCTGCGTGCTCTGCGACGCCCGCCGCCACGACCTCATCGAGAGCTGGTACGCCATCCTTTCGGCGGTCCACTCCCAAACATTCGCCTGCCGCCTGAAACTCCTCACCTGGCAGGAACTCGCTGCCGCCCTTCCCCGGGACCTCCAGCACTTCCTCGAAGTCAAGTACGGCGTTACCCCATAGCTACCGGCCGACCCGCGACGATGCCTTGGACGCCTTTCGCTTCCTTTCAACCTTCGCCTCCGCTTCCGGAAGCTGAGAGATCGCCTCCCGCAACTTCGCCAGATTCACTTGCAACTCATAGACATCCTTCCGGCTCTTGTCCTGCTCGACTGCGATCTGCCCCTTCAGTTCGTCCGCAATGTCCGGAAACTGGCGCGCCAGTGTCTGCTTGAGCGTAGTGACCTGGTCAGCCACCGCCCCCAGCGCAATCGCCTGATCGCCCATGACTCGCACCATCGTGTTCAGAACCTCTTTCATATCTCTCACCTCATAAACACAGCCTTATGAGACGCAAAGCGGGGCGCCAACGTCGAGCCGACAATAGAGAATTGAGGTGAGAACTGACAACTGACAATGTGTTCTAGCTTCCCGGTCCGTGAGCAGGTTTGCCTTCCTGAACATAGTTCCGGTTCCATTTGGGAATCTCGACCACATACGCTCCCGGCTTCTCGATGATCGCCTGGCACCCCAGCCGCGAGTCCAACTGGGTGCCTGCAGCCGTCTCCATCCGGTCGAGTTCCTTGTCCTCCGGCTCGCTCAGGCCTTCCGTGCCCTGCTTCACATACAGATGGCAGGTCGTGCACGCGCACACCCCGCCACAGGCGTGGTCGAGAAAGATGCCAAAGTTCTCCGCCACATCGAGAAACGACATCGGCTCGCCGTGCCCCTCATATGGCAGCGTATCGAACTCAAACTCAACCGTCTTGCCCTCAGGCAAAAAAGTGACGCGCACCATGCCCTCGCCGGGTGGCTTCGATAGATCGACTTCAGGAGACTCGACAACAGGATTGGACATACACCCATTCTAACTTTCCAATCGCATACAGACCAAACCAGCCGAGTGGTTTGTAGGACAATAGAGGTTGGCGCAGAACCGATTGCGGCTCAATATCATCCAAGATAAGAGCGAGTCACACGGCTGACGAACGGCACACGGAAATTGAGGGTACACGAAGGATGGCGGATGAAACCGCAGCACGCGTAGTCGGAATCGACCTGGGAACCACCAACTCGTTGGTTGCGTTCATGCAGGGTGATCAACCGACAATTATTCCCGGCGAAGATGGCGACCGCCTGGTTCCGTCGGTGGTTGCGTTCGATCAGGACCGTGGGTTCGTGGTCGGAAACGCAGCGCGCGCGACGCTGCTGACCGATGCGTCGAGCGCAGTCTACTCCGCAAAGCGGCTGATGGGACGCGCGGTCGAGGACGTGCAGGATGAGCTGAAGCTCTTCCCGTTCAAGCTTGCCGGAGGCCTCCAGCCAGGCGACGTCCTCAAGCTCGAAGTCGGCGGGCTCGAACTGACGCCGCCGGAGATCTCCGCTTACATTCTGCAGCAATTGAAAAAGAACGCGGAACGTTTCTTCGGCGCACCAGTTTCAAGAGCAGTCATTACAGTTCCCGCGTACTTCAACGACGCGCAGCGCCAGGCGACCAAAGACGCGGGACGCATCGCCGGCCTGGATGTCCTGCGGCTCGTGAATGAACCTACCGCTGCAGCGCTTGCGTACGGACTCGATAAGAATCGCGACGGTCTGATCGCTGTATATGACTTTGGCGGCGGAACGTTCGACATCTCGATTCTAAAACTCCACGAAGGCATCTTCGAGGTGATCGCGACCGGCGGAGATACGCACCTCGGCGGCGACGACATCGACAATCTGCTGATAACGATTGCGCTCGACGACATGGCCGGAGACCCGGACCTGGGCCTTGGCGGCGATGTGAAGGTTAGCGGCGAGCTCGTGCAGGCAATACGCAAGGCAGTGATCGAAGCGAAGATCGCACTGTCCGAGAATGACTCGGCGAAGCTTCAGGTGACGCTGCCGAACGGAAAGGTCTATGCGCGAGAGATTACGCGCGCGCAATTCGAGGAGCTCATCGCACCTGTCATTGCGCGTACTTCCGGACCATGCAAGCAGGCGTTGAAAGATGCAGCTCTGACAGCCGAGCAGATCGACGAGGTCGTGTTGGTCGGCGGATCGACACGCATTCCGGCGGTGCGCGCCCTGGTGGACGGCATCTTCGGCCTGAGCGCACGCGGCAAGAAGCCGCATACGGAGCTGAATCCGGACGAGGTCGTCGCGCTCGGCGCTGCGGTACAGGCACAAATTCTCGCCGGCGGTTCGGCCGCCACCGAGGACTTGCTCCTGCTCGATGTCACTCCGCTCTCACTCGGCATCGAGGCGCTTGGCGGCGTAGTGGCCAAAATCATTCAGCGCAACTCAACCATCCCTGCAAGCGCAACCGAGCACTTCACGACCGGCGTCGACGGACAGACCAACGTCGCCATTCACGTGCTGCAGGGCGAGCGTGAGTTGGCGAAGGATTGCCGCTCGTTGGCGCGCTTCGACCTCAAGGGCATTCCGCCAATGGTCGCCGGACTGCCACGGATCGAGGTGAAGTTCCTCATCGACGCGAACGGAATTCTGCATGTAAGTGCACGCGAACAGCGCAGCGGCAAGGAGGCCGAGATCGAGGTCAAGCCGACCTACGGACTCACCGATGAGCAGGTGGAGACGATGATCCTCGCATCGTTCGACCACGCGGAAGAGGACATCGAGGCGCGGCAGGTGATCGAGGCGAAGAACGAGGCGGAGACGATCCTCGGTGCGGTCGAAAAGGGCAAGAGCCACGCTGCCTGGCAACAACTTTCGTTCGACGAGATTCAAACGATCGAAACCGGGATCAACGAACTGAAGGCTTCGGTTGAGGGCGGAAATTATAGGGTGATTCGCCAGGGTATCGAGCGGCTGGACAAGGCCACGCGCCGCTTCGCCGAACTGATGATGGACACCGAAGTAATGGGCGCGATGAAGGGCCAGACGATGGAGTCCGCAAGCGACAGCATGGGCGAAGGACCAACTGCGCCCCACCCCTTCGCGAAAGCAGAATTCGAGGACGAGAAGAAGCCCGACACCGAACGCAACGACGACACGGATTCAGGAGAAATCCGGCCTCAGGGATAACCGCACAATCTTTGCGTGTTCGCGGCGGAATCGCTAGAATGATGCTAGGTAGGCCGATGTAGCTCAGTTGGTAGAGCAACTGATTCGTAATCAGTAGGTCAGCGGTTCAACTCCGCTCATCGGCTCCATTCTTTCCCTCGACAACTTAGATTTCGCATCTCTCCCGCACACCGGCTGGGATCGAGATCGCGTCTGCCGATTTCACAAGTCGGAACCGGAGCCACTGTCCCTGCGAAATTCGCACCAGCAACTCGGGGAATCGCTAAGATGGACGCTGCCGCCGCCACTCGACAATTTCCGCGCGGAACAGGCTCTTGCACAGGGAAAGAATGGAGTCCGTGTACCCCATGAACCCAATCAATCGACGCGAAATGCTGAAACTGAGTTCCGCCACGTCGCTCGCCGCGCTTGCCGCCGCAACTCCCGCAGCGGCTGCGGTCCCAGTCGCCAAAGCCACTCATAGCGCGGTTCCGCGCTGGGAGGTCTTCGAATTGACGCTTGCCGGACCTTCCAGCGGCAATCCGTTCGCCGACGTCCAATTGACAGCCAGCTTTACTATCGGCCATAGAAGCGTCGCCGTAGACGGCTTCTACGACGGAGAAGGCAAACACAAGATCCGCTTCATGCCAGACACCGAAGGACAGTGGACCTACACCACCACCAGCAACTCCCCCGATCTTTCCGGCAAGGCCGGAGAATTCTCGTGTATCGCCGCGCTCGCCGGATCGCACGGCCCCGTCGCAGTGCATAACACGCATCACTTTGCCTATGCCGACGGCACGCCCTTCTTTCCATTCGGAACAACCTGCTATGCGTGGGTCCATCAGCCTGACGAACTACAGCAACAAACGCTGGCGACCTTGCGCACCGGGCCATTTAACAAGATTCGCATGTGCATCTTTCCCAAGAGCTATCAATACAATCACAACGAACCTGCACTCTATCCGTTCGAACGTGACGCCCAGGGCAAGCACGATTTCGCCCGCCCGAATCCAACGTACTTCGCTCACATCGAGCAGCGCGTCGCCGACCTTCGCGCGATGGGAATCGAGGCCGACCTGATCGTCTTCCATCCCTACGACCGCTGGGGCTATGCCACCATGACCGCCGCACAGGACGACAGTTATTTGCGTTATCTCCTCGCGCGCATGTCCGCATATCGCAATGTCTGGTGGTCAATGGCCAATGAATTCGATCTCATGAAGGCGAAATCGGCGCAGGACTTCGATCGCTTCTTCCACATCGTGGAACAGCACGACCCGGTTGGTCATCTGCGATCTGTCCACTACTCGCACACGATGTACGACTACAGCAAACCGTGGGTGACGCATGCGAGCCTGCAGACTTCGAAATTCGATGAGGCGGAAAGCTGGCTGAAGGCGTGGAATAAGCCGATCGTCTTCGACGAAGTGCAGTATGAAGGCAATCTGAACAGCCGCTGGGGAAACCTCTCCGGCGAAGAGATGACGCGGCGGTTCTGGCTCGGCGCCATCGCGGGCTGTTACGTTACGCACGGCGAAACCTATCTGGACTCCGGCAAGCCCTTCGATGAGAATTCCACGCCGACGCTTTGGTGGTCGCATGGCGGCACATTGCACGGAACCAGCCCCGCACGCATCGGCTTTCTTCGCAAGCTGGTCGAGGAGATCGCCGCGGCCGCCGGCAAAGATGCGAAGCGCACCGGCCTTGAAGCACAGCCAGCAGCGTATTACCTGAATGCCTCGAGCCTCGACGAAACCGGCAAAGCGGTCGAGGAGATCCTCTATTTCATGGATTACCATCAGCCGGTCTACTACGACTTTCCTCTGCCCGATGGAAAATTCACAGCCGAGACAATCGATCCATGGGAGATGAAAGTGACCAGGCTACCCGATACATACAGCGGCAAGACAAGACTCAAGCTTCCTGGACGGCCGTTCCAGGCGCTCCGCTTCCGCCGAGTCTGATCAACTCACACCCAGATTTTCACAAGACCAGCAAAAAGCCCCATCCGTTGAGGATGGGGCTTCTATATTATGCCGGCGATCACCTAATCTCCCACACACTTACGCGTGCAGTACCATCGGCCCAACGAGACTTAACTTCCGTGTTCGGGATGGGAACGGGTGTGACCCTCGTAGTAAACTCACCGGCAAATTGTCGAAATCTCGCTCACGCGATCTTTCAAAACTGAATAGATTGGGATTAGACGTCTTACTTTATTCCAACATCAAGGTATAACTACAGGGCTTGTGTTGAATGAACTCCAGAACAGTGGACTTTCTCACTGCGCAGAGTAAATTCTATGGACAAGCCGAACGGGCGATTAGTACTGGTAAGCTACACGCATTACTGCGCTTCAACATCCAGCCTATCAACCAGGTGGTCTTCCTGGGCCCTTCATTTCCCTTTTGGGTTGGGAGATCTCATCTTAGAGCGTGCTTCCCGCTTATATGCATTCAGCGGTTATCACAACCGAACTTCGCTACCCAGCCGTGCCCTTGACAGGACAACTGGAACACAAGAGGTTCGTCCATCCCGGTCCTCTCGTACTAAGGACAGCCCTCTTCAAATCTCCTACGCCCACAGCAGATAGAGACCGAACTGTCTCGCGACGTTCTGAACCCAGCTCACGTACCACTTTAATAGGCGAACAGCCTAACCCTTGGAACCTTCTACAGCTCCAGGATGTGATGAGCCGACATCGAGGTGCCAAACCGCTGCGTCGATATGAACTCTTGGCAGCGATCAGCCTGTTATCCCCGGCGTACCTTTTATCCGTTGAGCGATGGCCATTCCATACAGAACCACCGGATCACTAAGGCCTGCTTTCGCATCTGCTCGACTTGTAGGTCTCGCAGTTAACCACACTTATGCCTTTGCACTCGACGGTCGATTTCCAAACGACCTGAGTGTAGCTTCGCGCGCCTCCGTTA
>DASWCA010000270.1:0-19946 GCA_036390355.1 Acidobacteriaceae bacterium | reverse complement strand
CGCATCGTCTGCGTCAACTCGCCCACGCTCACCTTCCTCGCGCTCGAAAGCCACATCACCACCCTCAACCCCGGCCAGCAGACCGCCCCCAACATCATCGACTCCAACGACGAGATCGTCGTCATCCAGTCCGGCCAGGTTGAGATCGCGGTCAACGGCGTCGCCTCCCGCATGAACGCCGGCTCGCTCCTCTACTGGGCCCCCAACGACAAACGCACCCTCCGCAACATCGGCACAACACCCGCCTCCTACCAGGTCATCCGAGTCACCTCGGCCAAATCCCCCAAGCCGCCCGCAAACTGAAGAGTATACTGCCGACTCGTGCCAGTTGCAGCGGCCCAAATGCGAAGTTTTCCCGAATCGACTTGCCCAACACGAAATTCCACCGATTCCTCTTGCATCGGAACATGGCAAGAGAACAGAATCGATACAACACGTCGAAAGAGGTAGCAATGAAACAAAGGAACGTCCGGAAGCAGGATTTCCTCCCGCTGCGCGAATCCATGTTGTTTCAAGGCGACGCTTTGCAGGCGTTGCAACGGCTCCCCACTCAGTCTGTTCAGTGCGTCGTGACATCGCCGCCCTATTGGGGGCTGCGCGACTATGATGTACCGGAACAGATCGGGCTCGAACCGACGCTTCCGCAATTCATCAATCGACTTATTGCAGTGTTTGCGGAAATGCGGCGAGTCCTTCGCGATGATGGCATATTCTGGCTGAACATCGGCGACGGCTATACAAGCGGCAATCGTGGCTGGAGAGCTCCCGACAAGAAAAATCCGGCCCGCGCAATGTCGATTCGCCCAGACACCCCAGAGGGGTTAAAGCCGAAAGACCTTATGGGAATTCCATGGAGGCTCGCCCTGGCGCTTCAGGATGACGGATGGTACCTTCGTGCCGATGTCGTCTGGAACAAACCGAACGCAATGCCTGAAAGTGTCAAGGACCGCCCGACCCGGGCGCACGAGTACATGTTCATGTTCACCAAGAATGAACGTTACTTCTACGATGGAAAATCCGTCCTGGAAATCAACGGTCGCAACCTGAGGTCCGTTTGGAATATCCACACGCAGGGCTTCGCCGGCGCTCATTTCGCCACATTTCCGCCCAAACTGATTGAGCCTTGCATCAAGGCAGCAACGCGGCCGGGCGATTTTGTGCTCGATCCATTCTTTGGATCGGGAACGGTCGGACTCGTCGCAGAAGAAATGGATCGCCGCTACGTCGGGATAGAGTTGAATCCTGAATACGTGGCACTCGCCGCGGTTCGTCTTGGGGCACTTGAATCGAGCATCTTGCAGGTCGCCGTCTGATGTTCCACATTCCCGATCCAGACTTGCAGATCGATTTCGCAGCACACCTGAGAGAAATCCGCCGCCAATACCTGCAAGACGCCCTCAATGAAACTGTCCGGGGGCTGGCGATTCCCGAAATTGACAGCGAGTTGGCCACGCACGTCCCATCGCACAGCTTGTCGGCACTCGCGGGCCACGGTCTTCGCGGCGAATTGATGTTCCCAGTACCAATTGTCCTCGCCGCGAATCCCAGATTGCTCGGATACTACCGCTTGCTTTACGGGTACAGCCAAAAAGAGTTTTACACCGCGTCGACTGGTGCAGGACGCTTCAAAGGCATGGAAGAGCGCGGAGCGTTGGCGGTGCGAAATATTGGGGAGCTTACCGCCTTCTGCAGCGCACTATGTAAGGCTGGGGCTTTGCTCCTTGCCGGAATAGGTGCGCCGAAGCTCAATGCAGGACTTCTCGATCAACTGACACTCTTGACGCTCGGGCCGCAGTTACGCGGCGGGGCCAATGTGAAGCGAGGGACTGCCGGTATCCGCACGGTCTTCAATGTGATTCAGGAAATCGTGCAAAGTTCGATTTCCGGCGTCTCGGAGACAAAGATCGAAATAATCAACGCGGCAGGTCGAGTCATCCTGATCCTATTTACAGCTGACCCGGATATCGTGATCGTCCAACAGATGCGCGCCGGGGCCTATCAACAGATAGTCGCCATAGAGGTTAAGGCCGGCCACGACTTTTCAAACATCCATAATCGCATTGGCGAAGCCGAGAAGAGCCACCAAAAGGCAAGAGCGTCTGGCTTTGTCGAATGCTGGACGGTCGTGAATGTAGACAAGATCGATATCGCGACAGCCCATCGCGAGTCGCCAAGCACGAACCGCTTCTACAGAATCTCAGACTTGGTGGCTGCGTCCGGGCCGGATTACCAGGACTTTCGCGACCGGATAATATCCTTGACGGGCATTAAAGATGTATCGCGACGACGCAGCCAGGCCAAGGTGAAGATTTCGCGCGCTTGAGTTGCAGAAATCCTCTGTTTGCCTCCACCGTCTCAATCAACGGGGTCACTCCAAAGACTTTTCAGCACCCTTGAAAGCCACATGTGCAGGGCGTTTCTCAACACAGAAGCGCTGAAGGCGCGACCTATACCTACCAGCTCCGTTTCGACCGCGTCTCCCTCACTATCTGCCAAGTCATTGATTCGCTGCTACTTCAACAAATATTCACGAAAAACCTCAGCAAATTCGCTTGTCAAGCCCCCAAATGGCTTATCTCTATGAATCGAAACGATATAGCGTTGGTAGGTTAGTTACTCCAAAAGCGTACAATTTAAGTAGTGGGTAATTTTGCGGCATATGTAACCTGCGGGCTTACCCTCGGGGGGAAGCCCATTGGCTGTTTTCACATAGCCTTTCGAGGAAACTGTCGTCGCAATATCGCTAAGCCGTTTGCAATCTAATATTTGACTGTAAGTGCCCTGGTTTCTATTATTTACAAGGAGGTAAAATCGTAAATGATTGATTCGCAAACGATTACCTACCCCACCCCCCCGGGGGGGGGTGCCTCCAGATCCAGCCTCGGCTTGATCGCGGGCAATGGACGTTTCCCATTTCTGCTGCTCGACGCCGCACGTGCCGAAGGTCTCACCGTCGTCGTCGTCGCCATCAAGGAGGAGACCGACCCCGACATCAACGCGCGGGCTGCGGCCGACCCCAACATCCGCGTGCACTGGATGTCGGTCGGCGAACTTTCCCGCCTTATCGACACCTTCAAGGCCGCAGGCGTCACTCGCGCCGTGATGGCCGGCCAGGTCAAGCATACCCAGATATTCTCGAGCATCCGGCCTGACTGGCGGCTGGCCAAACTGCTCCTCAATCTGCGCACACGCAACACCGACATGGTGCTCGGCGCCGTCGCCAAGGTTCTGGGCGACGAGGGCATCGAACTCATCTCCTCCACACACTACCTTGAACCTCTGCTCGCAAAGCCTGGAGTCTTGACTCGGCGCGCGCCCACGGGCGACGAACTCAAAGACATCGCCTACGGCCGGACGGTCGCCAGAGCGATCGCCGGATACGATCTCGGCCAGACCGTAGTCATCGCTGCCCAGGCCTGCGTCGCAGTCGAAGCCATGGAGGGCACCGATGCGACGATCGAACGCGCCGGCGCTCTGATGCGCCGTCTCGGCGATCCCGCGTCCACCCTCAGCCGCTCTCTGAGCGTGGTCAAAGTCGCGAAACCTAACCAGGACATGCGTTTCGACGTCCCAGTCATCGGTGTTGCCACCATCGAGGCGATGGTCCGCGCATGCGCCACCTGCCTCGCCATAGAGGCCGGCAGAACGTTGCTGTTCGATTCCGCCGCCATCCTCGAAGCGGCCGACAAGGCCGGCATTGCCCTGGTCGCGGAGACATCTCCGTGACACTTGATATATCGCGACAACGTACTATATCGAGGTGCGACGCGAAAAAGTTCGGTTTCCCGCAGCGCCACAATTCAACCGTTGCATGACAAGGAGAAGACGATGGTTCGTAAAGGTGTATGGATCGCGGTCATCATAGGGATCGTAACGGCGTGTGGTTTCGGCGTAAGAGCCCGCGCAGCGGGAGACATTCTGCAGGCAGGCGCAGCCGCTCCTGCGTTCAGCCTGCCCTCGCAGGAAGACACGCAAGTCTCACTCTCGCAGTTCAAGGGCAAGTGGGTCGTCCTTTATTTCTATCCCAAGGACATGACCAGCGGCTGCACTATCGAGGCCCACAATTTCCAGCGCGATCTGCCCAAGTACGACGCGCTCAACGCAGTCATTCTCGGTGTCTCGCTCGACACGGTCGAGAGCCACAAGACGTTCTGTACCAAAGATTCGCTCACCTTCAAGCTGCTCGCCGACCCTGACCACAAGGTGATTGACGCCTATGGTGTTCCAGTGGCGACGCACGGCGATATGAAATACGCCAACCGCGACACGTTCCTGATCTCGCCCGCCGGTAAGGTGGTCAAGGTCTGGACCGGAGTCAATCCGACCACGCACAGCGACGATGTGCTGGCGGAGATCGCAGCCCAGAAAAAGTAGCTCCTTGAGCAGACGCAAAACGGCCCGGACCTCTCGAGAGGAGTCCGGGCCGTTTTGCTTGCCTAGGTTAGAACCGTTTGCCGACTACTTCTTCTTCGCGACTTTCTTTGCAGCCTTCTTTACGGCCTTCTTTGCTGGGGCCTTCTTGACTGCCTTCTTAACTGCCTTTTTTGCTGCTTTCTTAGTTGCCAAGGTAGTACCTCTCGTTATTGGTTTTTTGTTTCTTGAAGTGCTCTTGTTGCCGGCTGCTTTTTTCAAAGCAGCCTTACCGCCGCGCAGAGCACTCGACTTCTTCGCGGCAGATTTCAATGTCGTTTTCTTTGCGGCCTTCTTGGTTGCCTTTTTCGCAACCGCCTTTTTCGCAGCAGCTTTCTTCGCCGGTGCTTTTTTTGCCGGAGCTTTCTTTGCGCCCTTTTTCGCAGCAGCTTTCTTCGCCGCGGCCTTCTTTACCGGGGTCTTCTTGGCAGCCTTCTTTGCAACTGCCTTCTTTGCGGGTGCTTTCTTGGCGGCAGTCTTCTCCGCAGCCGACTTGAGGGCAGCGCCGACTCCAACTTCGGCTTCGCTCTTCGCCGGAACCATCGATTTCGTTGTCGCCGGGGTATAACCTGCAACCGGCGTTGCGGGCACCACCACGATGACGGCTTCCTCTGCGTGAGAGTCATGCGGCAATAGATCGTCGATGTCCTCTTCCAACGCATCGAGGTCATCGTCGTCATCCGAGGTCATGGTCACGACAACTTCCTCTTCTTCATCGTCATCGTCGAAGGGGCCGTTGCCTTCATATCCATCCGCATCGTCACCGTTGACTGCAGCAGCATAGATTCTGGGATTCTCATCGAGCGAATCAAATCCAGCATGTTTATTGAACTTCATCGTCGCATCCTCTTTACCGCACTCGCGTATTGCCGTTGCCGTGCGTATTGAACCGCGTATGCGCTGCAACGAAATGGAAATTGCACCGCGGCATGGATTCTAGCAACAGAATGCATCCGCGCGCCAGCAATGGCAAGCACTCTTTTTGCCGAGGTAGCTAATCCAGCAGCTTTGAGATTTCATTTGGAGGCAGTAAGTTGCTTCGCGCGCGAAGGTTTTTTCGCTGGTGTGCTGCGCGAAGATTTCTTCGCAGATGGCTTCAAAGCAGCGGCTGGCCTGGTCATTGTCGTGCCGCTTCGCGGACGCGAGCCCTTGGCGCGCACGTGGGTTGCCGGCGCCAGATGGATCGGCTGCGCGACATAGAGCGTGCGATGCGGGCCGATGGAGCTCGACGAAAGATGGTTCCAGCGCCGGAGGTCTTCGACCGAGATGTTGAAGCGGTCCGCGACCGTCACCAGCGAATCGCCGACGCGCGTGACGTAGCGCAGAGGATGAGCCATCGAGGTTGCATTCGCGACGGGAACGACCAGCTCGTCGCCTGGACTGACCGAGGCATCGGCGGCAAGCTCGTTCGCCGCCGCAATCTCCGACGGCCGATCGTGAAAGCTACCCGCAACGCTGTCGAGCGACTCGCCCGCGCGCACGACGTGGAAGCGCCAGCTTGCCCGCTTGTCTTCGGGAATCTCGTTGATGCGTTTGAGAAAAATATCGCGTGTGCCTGCGGGAAGATGAAGATCGAAGTCGGCGCCGTGCGGCGTGGTCATGCGCAGAAGACTCGGGTTCAGCGCAACAATTTCCTGCAACGGCGCGTCGGTCACGTCTGCGACGAGCCGGAGATCGACAGAGTAATTCACGGCGATGGTGTCGGAGATGACTGCCGCATCGGGCACCAGATCTTCGAGTCCATACTGCTTCGGGTTCTTCGCCATGATGGCCGCTGCGATGATGCCGGGAACATAATTCTTCGTCGCAGTGGGCAGCGAGTTGCGTTTATATAGCTCCCAGAAGTCCGCGTAGCCGGTGCGCATCACAGCGCGCTGCACATTCCCCGGCCCCCAGTTGTAGGCAGCCATTGCGAGATACCAATCGCCGAACTGGTTATAGAGCTCCTTCATATAGCGCGCGTACGCGAGCGAACTCTTGTCCGGATCGAAGCGCTCATCGAACCAGCCGTTGCGCTCGAGCCCGTACGCGCCCTGGAACGGCATGAACTGCCACATGCCTCCCGCGCCTGAGCTGCGATTCACCACCTGCGGCTGAAAGCCCGACTCCGCCACCGCAAGGTAGATCAGGTCCTGCGGCAGACCGGCGTCTTTCAGATCCTTCGCGATCATGTCCTTGTACTTGCCTGCGCGCTCGAGCGAGCGCTTCAGGTGTGCATGACCGTTGGGCGAGTTCGAGAAGTAGCTGATGAAGCCGGCCACGTAGTCGTTGATGACCAGCGGCAAGTCGGACTGGGTCGTCTTCAGCTCAGCCTCGACCTGCGCCTTCAACTCCGGGTTCGCGGGGAATGTCACCTCATCGGCGGCATCGAGCGGAGCGGCCTCCACCGGCGCCGAGAAGCCTGTGCCCTGCTTCAGGGCAGACATCTCCAGCGTATTGATCGCATTGAGAAGATGATCGAACTCTTCGGAGAGCTGCGGGTCGGCCTTCAGATCCATCCCGCTGCGCAGCATCACATCGACTGCCATGTCGAAGTCAGACCGTGCAGCCTCGAGCCTTCCACCGCGGTAGTTATTCACGCCGCTGCGATAGGCAGCCTCGGCCCGATCGATCAGTTGCTGAATCTTTTGCGTCTTCGCTGCCAGGTCGCTCGATTGCGCGGGTGTCATCACTGGAGCAGCCGGCGTTTCAGCCGGCACGGCAATCGCAGGCGCGGTTGCCTTCGCATTAATCGCACCCGGAGCGCCCGCCTGCTGCTGCGGGCAGCCCGTGAGCATTGCAAGCGGCACGCACATCGCCGCCCACGCCCACTGCCGAAACCTGCTCAATCCCTGCACCCGCTGATCTTCTGCATCGATAATTTATTCTCGCTCGTTCGCCCGCGTAAGCCGTGCAACGTGCCTGAATCTGACATTTCGCCCCACTCTTCCCAGGCGAGGATCATACCCGCGGCCGCCCTGCTCATTGTAAGACGTTTGGAACTTCCTTCGGTACGCAGTCTGCGCTTATCTGCAACGCTCTTCGGGGCTGCGCCACAGTGATAGCATCGAAGATTGAGGCAGTTCGCACCCGCATGGATCCCAGTCACATCCGCAACTTCGCGATCATCGCGCATATCGACCACGGCAAGTCCACGCTCTCCGACCGTTTGCTGGAGCTCACTGGCTCGCTTACGTCGCGCGAGATGCACGCGCAGGTGCTGGATGCCATGGACCTCGAGCGCGAGCGCGGCATCACCATCAAGGCGCACACCGTCCGCATGATGTACAAGGCGCAGGACGGCGATACCTATCAGCTCAACCTCATCGACACTCCCGGCCACGTCGATTTCAGTTACGAGGTGTCGCGCTCGCTGGCCTCCTGCGAGGGCGCGCTGCTGGTTGTAGACGCGTCGCAGGGCGTCGAGGCGCAGACGCTGGCCAACGCTTACCTCGCCATCAATCACGGGCTTGAGGTGATTCCGATCATCAACAAGATCGACCTTCCCTCCGCCGATATCGAGCGTACACGCGAGATGATCGAGAAGGCGGTCGGCCTGCCCGCTAGCGACGCGCTCGCCGTCTCCGCCAAGACCGGCCAGGGCGTGCCTGACATTCTCGAAGCTGTCGTCCATCTTCTTCCTCCGCCGCGCGGCGATGCAGATGCGCCGCTGCAGGCGCTCATCTTCGACTCGTGGTTCGATCCTTATCGCGGCGTCGTGGTACTGGCGCGCGTCGTCAACGGGCGGATGCGTCAGGGCATGAAGATCAAAATCATGTCGAACGCCAAGCAGTTCGACGTCGAGAGCATGGGCGTCATGACGCCGAAGCCGGTGGCGCTCGCCGAACTCTCCGCCGGCGAGGTTGGCTTCTTCGTCGCCACCATCAAGAACGTCGCCGACACCAAGGTCGGCGACACCATCACCGAAGTAGCGCGGCCCTGCGCAGAAGCGCTGCCCGGATTCGAAGACATCAAGAGCATGGTCTTCGCCGGGCTCTACACCGTCGACTCGCACGAGCATGCGCTGCTGCGCGACGCACTCGAAAAGCTGCGCCTCAACGACGCCAGCTTCACCTTCGAGCCGGAGTCATCCGTCGCGCTCGGCTTCGGCTTTCGCTGCGGCTTCCTGGGCCTGCTGCATCTCGAGATTATTCAGGAGCGGCTGGAGCGCGAGTACAACCTGGATCTGATCACCACCGCGCCCGGTGTGCGCTACAACATCACCCTCACCGACGGCTCGAAGATCGAAGTCGACAATCCTTCGCGCTGGCCCGACCCCTCCAACATCGAGCGGATCGACGAGCCGGTAATTCTCGCCAAGATTCTCACCAACGAGGAGTACGTCGGCGGTATCCTCAAGCTCGTCGAAGACAAGCGCGGACGCCAGGTGAACTTCGAGTACGTCTCCGAGACGCGCGTGATGCTCACCTACGAGCTCCCCCTCAACGAGATCGTGCTCGACTTCTACGATCGCCTCAAGTCGGTCTCGCGCGGCTACGCGTCGCTGGACTATCACATGCACGGTCACTGGGTCTCACCCATGGTAAAGATGGACATCCTGATCGGCGGCGACCCGGTGGACGCGCTCTCGATCATAGTGCACCGCGACTCCGCCTACGATCGCGGCAAGGCGCTGGTGTCGAAGATGCGCGAACTCATCCCGCGACAGATGTTCGAGGTCGCGATCCAGGCGGCGATCGGCTCGAAGATTATCTCGCGCGAGACCGTCACCGCCATCCGCAAGAACGTCATTGCCAAGTGCTACGGCGGGGACATTAGCCGCAAACGCAAACTTCTCGAGAAGCAGAAGGAAGGCAAGAAGCGGATGAAGCGCATCGGCAAGGTCGACATCCCGCAGGAAGCCTTCCTGGCGGTGCTAAAAGTTGGCGAGGAATAGCGGAAAAGTGTTCCGTCGCATGCTCATCAGTCAGCAGAAAACCATTCGAAACCGGGCAAATTTTGAGTTGGTGGATTCGAGCCGATGCGTTGCCTCCGTTTCCAGTATCTGTGGAAAGCCTTTTATTTGCAGAATTTGCCACCCGTTTGCGGCGAGCTCTCTGAATTTCCAAGACTTAGCTGCAACCGCATGAAACGATGTGACTTGAGACGCTCCGAAGATGATCGCATGGCACATCCTCTCGTTTGTGCGGCCGCTTTGTGAATTTCCCGCACTTGATGATCCACAAAGTTTTCCACAGGAAAACGAACTATAGAGGATCGCTCGCACGCAAAAAGAGGAGGCCAATCGGCCTCCTCTTTCGGTGAATGCATTTGGGACTACTTGGCAGCCGGCTTCGGCGTGGTGGTACGCGGCGTAGTGGTGGCTGGCCTGTGTGCGGCTGATGGCGCCGCGGGTGGCGGAGCCGTTACACCCGAAGACGCGTTGTACGCGGCAACGACTGCTTCGGTGATGTCGGCATTTGGGTTGGTCGCAGTCCACATCACCTGGCTCTGCTGACTGCCGACGTTCAGCAGCATGGTGTAGCCATTCTTCTCCACGTAGCTCAGCATGACCGCATTGACCTTCTGGGCGATCTTCCCCAGGGCTTCCTGCAGGTCCGTGTTATATGAATTCTGGGCATCGTCGGCATCGCGCTGATACTGCTTATCCTTGGTGTCGATGGTCTTCAGACGAGCGGCGCGCTCTGCATCCGAGAGCGTCGCTGGAGCCGACTGCAACTGCTTCTTCAGCGAATCGATATCGGCAGCAAGCGCATCCATCTTTTCCTTCTGCGGCTGATACTTCTTGCGAAGCTCCTCCACGGAGCGCTGGCCTTCATTGGTCGCATAGACGGCCTGCTCAAAAGCAACCAGGGCGATCTTGGCGGCATAGGGCGTCGGAGCAACCGCCGCAGGAGCTTGCGTAGCAGTCGGCGCTGCCTGCTGCGCGGGCGCAGTCGCGGCAGGCGCTGCGTCCTGCGGCGCAGGAGCGGGAGTCGTCTGGGCGAACGAGACTACAGGGAGAAGACCCGCGACGAGTGCGGCGAAGAGAACAGACTTGTGATTCATGAGGGGTGTAATGCTCCTTTGAAATTAATGGTCCTTAGGCGTTGTGACCACGCGACGAAGCGGAATGTCCAGTTTCCGCCGTCGCGGCCGATGCTTCGCAGCAGCAAACTTACTGCTTTGGAGCTGCCGGCTTCGGTGCTGTTGGTCGAGGACGCGTGGCTGACGGCGCGGATGGCGTCGGCGCCGCAACTCCTGAACTGGCGTTGTAAGCGTCTACCACCGCCTGCGAGATGTCGGTTCCTGGCGCCCACAGTACCGTGAGTCCGCCCTGCTGTGGCTGGCCGGTGTTGTCTAACAGCATCGTATAGCCATTCTGCTGGACGTACTTGATGACTACCGGGCCAAGCTTCTGGAGTACCTTCCCGATCGCCTCCTGCACGTCCGTGCTGTACGCATTCTGCGCATCGTCGGCATCACGCTGCAGTTGCTTCTGCTTGGTGTCGATTGTCCGGGCCCGCGAGGCCTTCTCGTCTTCGCTCATGGTTGCCGGCGCGCCCTGCAGTTGTTTGGTCAGCGAGTCGATCTCAGTCTTTAGAGCATCGAGCCTGGCCTTCGTGGGCTCATATTTCTTCTGGACGTCTTCAACGGCCTTCTGACCCTCGTTGGTCGCTGCCGCTGCCTGTTCAATCTCGATCAGGGCGATCTTTGCGGGGACGGCCTGGGGCGGAGGTGGAGCGGCGGGCGTTGTCGCAGGTGTTGCTGCAGGAGCTGCTGGCGCCGGGGGGGTGGCCGTCTGGGCGATGCCTGCGGTGGCGAGTGCTCCCGCAGCAAGGGCGGAGACGAGTACGAGCTTGGAATTCATGTGGTGTGTGGTGCTCCTTCAGGATCCTTTGGGATCGTGTCTATCGTCGAGTCAGGCGGACTGCCCATCCTCATGTCGTGCATCCCGCTCCACGCAGAGCCACGCTTTTGGCGGCCAATCCCTATCGCTCGCTCAGTTTTCAAACGAATCACATAGCAGTTTGGGGGCTGCTACAACGGCTCGATTATATTGCCCGACTCATGCAGGGGTCAAACCTGATCTCCCGAAATATGGAGCGATCCGCGCGCAGTCTCCGATTTTTTGTGAACCTCCGGGCGAAGGCATGGACGAAATCGCACATTTGGCGCGGGGAATGGCAATCGGGCTTTGGCATTCGGATTGCTAGCTAGATCACTGCAACCAGTATCTCCGTCTCGAATTCGCTGCGCTCCTCTCGGAGCATCGAGGATCGCGAGGCTGGAATACCGAATCGGAAGATGCATCCAAAGAAGGTGCACCCCGGATCCAGGTTCCGCTCCCGCAAGGGAGCTAATTCAGGAGGCCTTTGACTGGCCATTCGGTAGGAGCCGCCCTCAACGGGGCGGCTCTTACGTTCCTGGCCCCCGGAATTCAGCAGCCGACCCTGCGTTTGACTCCGCCGATTTCCCGGCTGGAAGTTATGCAAAGGTTTCGCTTGCCATGGTATGGCTTTGGGCGTATCATCAATCTTGCCTCGTGAACCGGCTGTGGGTGCCGACTACTACGGTGTGATTGGTGGCTGTTTCGACGGCAGCAAATTGCATCATATTTTCCAGATATCGGTGGACTTTGCCGAATTCGAGGCACCGGATCGGGACGCGCCGGAGGGCCGATCCGACGAGGGCCTCCGAAGACGTTGCAAACAGCGGTAAAGGGTGAATGAATTGCCATAGCTGGCGATCGCACTTTGGCGAGTTCCAGGTCGCTTTTGGCAATCCCGGTTGCTTGTGGCAACCCAGCGGGCAGGAGACAGCAATCTGCCGACTGGTCGCATCTTGATCGATGCATTAGGAAGCATGTTCGAGTACAACTTGATACCGTTTCAACCGACGCTTCAAAACCGGGTTGGTTCGATCTCCACGAACTCTGTGGGGACTGAAGAGACTCGCGTGCGTGGGGAAGAAGCGCGAATCGCTAACCAGCAATAGGAAGTGGAAACATGAGTTCAGAGCAGAATGTACCCGAGGTGCAAGAGCACCAGGGTCCGCCACCGCCGCCCGCGCAGATGGATGGCCAGATGAGTCAAAACGGCCAGGCGCAGGATGCCGCACACAACATACAGCACGGCATGGGGCAGTCGAAGAGCAGCCGCCGGCGCCGCCGCAAACGGAAGAACAAGTCGCCCGACGCTGGTCAGGGTGCCGCGCCGCAGAACGTGGGCGACATTCAGGGTAGCCAGAGTAATCCCTCCTCGGGGCCGCCGCAGAATTTCCAGACAGGCCCCGGCCAGCAACAGAACGGCGCGGCTCCGTCGGCCAAGCGATGGAAGAAGAAGTTCCGCGATCGCGACCGGCAGCGCTCGTCCGAGAACCCGGGCAACCAGGCTAGCGCATCCGGCAATGGCAACGGCGCGGGATATCGCGACGCCAATAGTCATCAGCCGGGAAACGGCGGCGCAAGCTTCAAGCGCAAGGGCAAGCAACAGCGTGGGCCGCGGAGCTTTGTCGGCCCAATGGACCACAGCTATCGGGTAGTCAATGGCAACTTCGCCGATGCGCCGCCTTCCACAATCGAAGCGCACGGTAACTACCAGGGCAGAGGTGGCGGCGGACGCGCGTATGTCAGCGACTCGCAGCCTATCGACTACTCCATTGGCCGCGCGATTCCCATCGCGGAAGATGCACCCACGAAGATATTTTTCTTTATTGAAGATCTCTTCTTCAACGCCAAGATCACGGAGACCGCGCGCAAACTCGGCGTGAAGGTCGCCTTCATCAAGAACGAGAAAGATGCCATCACGGCGCTCACGACGGGTGAGGAGGCAGATCGTCCGGGTCTGATTGTCTTCGATCTGAACAATGCCAATGCCAAGCCGCTGACGCTGATTCCCAAGCTGAAGGCAAAGCTGAAAAAGAGCACATCGATCATCGGCTTCCTCTCGCACCTGCAGGGCGATCTGAAGGCCAAGGCTGTCGAAGCTGGATGCGACACAGTCATGCCGCGCGCCGCCTTCTCGCAAAACCTGCCCAACCTGCTGCGCCGCTACGGCCTGCATGAAGAAGAAGAAGACAACTTCAACCAGTAGAACTGTTGCAGGTTGTTAGTTGCTGGTTGTCAGTTGAAAAGCAAAAACAGAGAGGCGGCCTGCTTGTTATGCGGGCCGCTTTTCTTTGTTTGTCTTTCAACTAACAACTGACAACTGACAACTAACAACTGCCTTATGACACGGCTGCGTGAACAGCGAGTAGTTGTTCGAGCACGCCCTGCAACTTGTCCAGACGGAGAGCGTTCGCGCCGTCGGACTTTGCTTGCGCGGGATCGTCGTGGACCTCCAGAAAAATTCCATCGACTCCTGCGGCCACTGCTGCGCGCGCGAGCACGGGAATGAACTCCGGCTGGCCGCCGCTGACTCCGTTGGCGGCAGAGGGCGTCTGCACGGAGTGGGTTCCGTCGAAGACCACCGGCGCGAATCGGCGCATCACAGGCAGCGAACGCATATCGACGACCAGATTGTTATAGCCGAAACTCGATCCGCGTTCGGTGAGAAAGATGCGCGCCGGCTTGGCATCGCTGCGCGCGGCTGCTGAGTCGCGCACCTTGAGCACCGCGTGCTGCATGTCGAGCGGCGCGACGAACTGGCCTTTCTTGATATTGATCGCCCGGCCGGTGTGGGCGGCGGCGATCAGCAGGTCGGTCTGGCGGCAGAGAAAGGCGGGAATCTGGATGACAGCTTCGACATCGCCGAGCGCCTTCGAGAGCCGAAGGCAATCCTCGGGCGTATGAACGTCGGTCAGCACAGGCAGGCCGATGTCCTTTGCAATCGCCCGAAGGATCCGCGCACCTTCCGTCAGTCCAGGGCCGCGGAAGCTGCGAATGCTGGTGCGATTCGCCTTGTCGTAGCTGGCCTTGAAAATGTAGGGAATGTGCAAGTCCGCGGCGATTCGCTGGATCGCCTCGGCGAGCGTGCGGGCGTGAGTCTCGGACTCGATGACACAGGGACCGGCAATCAGAAAGAGCTGGCCGCGGCCGACGGAGACCGGGCCGATATCGAAGGAATGGCTCACGAGACTCATTTGATCACAATGTAAGACTTGTTCCATGCCGCATAGTTGTCGATCGTCTTTTGCTCGCCGTTGCTGTACCACGCATAACCGTTGCGGCGTTCCAGCGAGAGATCGTTTACGTTGTCATGCAGCGTTTTGTCGCGATCGCCGAAGATCGGCTTCTGCGTGGCCACACTATAGTAGCGCGGCCAGATTGGGCCCGCGCCCTCCTTCGGCTTGAGCTGGCGGCCACCTTCTACGCCGCGCCCTCCAGCGTATTCGAAGCCGTAGATCGCTGCACTCTTCAGCCAGGCGATTCCGGCGTCGATCGCTGCGACCACTTCCTTCGATGGATTCGGCAGCGACATCAGGTACTCCAGCAAGTCGGCGCTCTCCGACGCCGCCAGCGCTCCCGGCTCGTAGTTTCTCGCGGAGACTGGGGCCAGCGTGAGCGCGTCCTCCTGCTGCGGCCAAATCGTCTTCTTCCCGTCGATCACGATCTGCGAGGCGAGGATGCACTTCAGTGCGCGCGCGGCAGCCTCGCCCGCCTGCTTGCGCAGAGCTGCAGGAACGAATACGTAGTCGCCTTTGCCTTCGGAGACAGCGGTCAGTGTCTCCGCCGACTCCGATACCGCGTCGTCGTTGAAGGTGATGGCGTCGTGGTAGCCGCCTTCCAGCGGATAGACCTGCGGAAATCCTCCGTTCGGGAACTGTGCCGCCAGCAGATAGCGGATGCCCTTGATGAAGCTCGCCCGGTACGCGTCGCCGTCGTTGCCCGGCATCTGAGCTGCGACCTTGGCCAGAAAGTGCAGCTCGGTGTTGGTCGCGTCGTTGTCGAGCGTTCCCACGTAGTTCCAGTGAGGGTCCTTCGGCAGGTCGAAGTCTTCCGGGTCGGAGAACCGGTTCAGATTGTTTGCCGCGTACGGCTGGCCCGTGAGACGCAGTGCGCTCATGCTCATGTTCTTGCTCCAGCCTCCGGCGGGAGTCTGGAAGCTGACGATCACGTCGGCGATGTGCTTCGCGGGAGCTGTTGCATAGTAGGCGTCGTCGTGACGCAGTGACATGCCAGCGCCGAATCCGCCGCGGCCTTCTGCCGACTGAGGCGGAGCAGCTTCGCCGGGTTTCAGTTCGGCTGCCAATGTTGCCCGGTCGACCTTCATCTGCTCCTCCGACCTCTTCAGGTAAGCAAGCCAGGCGGCGCGATCTTTGGGCGGCGCAAGCTTCTGAATGCGCTCGACCGTCAGCGACGGCGCGACGACGTTCTTGCCGATCACATCTGCGTGAACATCGGACGGGACTGGAGCGGCGACGGCGGACGCGAGACAGACCGAGAGCTGCAGACAGACGGCGAGGACATGATTGCGCACGGGATCACTTTACTCCCGTCGCGGGTGGTTCGACCACTGGGGTTGACATCGGAAATTGAGCCTGGACGAGGGACAGAGCCTGTCCGGTGGTAGTGGCGGTGCCTTCGAGCTGGGCGTCCTCGGCGAGGGCGAGCATGGGCTTGAACTGCGGGGATGGGCGGTAGCCGGCAGCGATGAGGTCTGCACCCGTAAGGAGGGGCGCGGGGCGCAGGTCGGGCGCAGGTTCGACTTCGTACTGGGCGCGCGCGAAGTCATAGAGAGTGAGATCGCCGTGGGCGGAGAGGCAGTCGAGGCGGTGGAGTTCGAGGTGCTCCTCGAAGCGCGGCAGGCGCAGGAAGCGCTTGAGCGTGGACTGCTTCATCTGGAAGACGTCGCCGAAGCGCATGTGGTTCTTGATGAGAGCGAGGATCTGCGCTGTGTCGTCGTTGGAGAAGCGCAGCCGGGCAAGGATGTCCTCGGCGATGCGGACGCCGACTTCCACATGGCCGTTGAAGCGGATTCGGTCGCCGGGAATCGTCGGATTGGGCGGCTGGTAGGTCGCAGGCTTGCCGATGTCGTGCAGCAGCGCGCCCCAGGCCAAAGTTGGAGAAGCGCCGGGCGGGAGTTTTTCCAGCAGCAGCATGGTGTGAACCCAGACGTCGCCTTCGGGATGGAACTCGGGCGGCTGGGCGACACCGCGGAGACGGACGACCTCGGGCAGAATGCGGGCGAGCAGGCCAAGCTGGTAGAGCAGCTCGAAGCCGCGGGCCGCGCCGCCTTCCGTGAGGATACGGGTGAGCTCGTCGCGGATGCGTTCGGCCGAGACCTGGGTGATTTCGGCGGCCTTGCAGCGGATTCCTTCGACCTCCAGATGGAAGTTAAGCCGCGCGGCGAAGCGGACGGCGCGGAGCATGCGGAGTTTATCCTCGGCGTAGCGCAGTTTGGGATCGCCGATGGCGCGGACTACGCCGCGGCTAAGGTCATCGCGTCCGCCAACGTAGTCGAGCGTGGCTGCGGCCAGGTCGCCGGTGGATTCGTACGCGACGGGATCGAGCAACATTCCGTTGATGGTGAAGTCGCGGCGGAGGACGTCTTCGCGGGGGTCGGTGGAGAAGCGGACGGCGTCGGGACGGCGGCCGTCGGAGTAGGCGCCGTCATGGCGGAACGTGGCGACCTCAGTGGCGATTTCGGCGCCGTCGATGGTCTCGCAGACGAGGACCACGCCAAAGTGGGCTCCGACGGTGAATGTCTTGGGAAACAGTGCGACGATCTGGTCCGGCGTGGCGGAGGTGGCGACGTCGTAGTCCTTGGGCGTGAGGCCGAGGAGCAGGTCGCGCACGCAGCCGCCGGCGAAGAATGCCTGGTGGCCTGCTTCACGCAGGGCGAGGGCGATGCGGAGGGCGGTACGGTAGGTTGCGTTCGCCGGATGCATGTCGCTATACCCCTCCCCCCCCTATAATCAACGCACAAAGTTCTCAAATAAAAGGCGATATTTCTTGGTGTATACCGCTTGATATATACCAATCACCTCTTTTCGTACTACATTCACGCGACCATGCAGATCTTGTTCACTCTTCTATTTTACGCTTTTGCCATAACTACTATGCCAGGGGTATCTATAGTCGTATGTGCGAGATAGGTCGTTTGGGGCTTGACAACGTTTTTCTGGGCATAAAACGACAGTGAAGGTACAGTCAAAGCAAGGATTTATTTTCAAATGGGGGCGGGGATGAAGAATCTGGCGCGGTTTGTCCTGGTGATGGTGGTTTGCGAATTCGGCGTGGTGTTTGCCCAGCAGGGGATGCCCCCGGAGAAGGCCGCTCCGGAGATGGCTGCTCCAGCAACCAAGGCCGCCGTTACCAAACCGGCTGTGGAGGCGCCGCTGCTGGCCGATCCCGCGATCTGGCGTGTGAAGGGCGCGCATGGGACGGTATACCTGTTTGGCTCGGTGCATATCATGAAGCCGAACGTGGTGTGGGAGAGCCCCAAGGTGAAGGCGGCGCTGACGTCGAGCGACCTGCTGTATCTGGAGATCGCGAATCTCGACGATGCGGCGTCGGCGCAGCCGATGGTGATGCAGTACGGGATCGACCTGCAGCATCCGCTTTCGACCAAGATATCGAAGGACGATCTGGCGCTATTGGAGGCGGCGGCGAAGTCGATGGGGATGCCGGGCGGCGAGGCGGCGCTGGAGCCGATGCAGCCGTGGCTGGTGTCGGTGACGTTATCGATGGTGCCGATGCTGAAGGCGGGGTTTGCGCCGACCAGCGGCATCGACATGAAGCTGCTGGCCGAGGTAAAGGAGGCGCAGAAGCCGGTGAAGGGCTTCGAGACGATGGTGGAGCAGATGCACATGCTCGCCGATGTGCCGCAGGAGGAGCAGGTGAAGATGCTCCATAAAGATTTAGTGGAGCTGGATAAGTCGGCCGCCGAGATGAACGATCTTGTGGCGGCGTGGGAGAAGGGCGACATCGAGAAGATCGGCAAGATCGACAACGAGGAGTTGGCGACGAAGTATCCGGAGGAGTACAAGCGGATTGTGGTGGACCGGAATACAAAGTGGGCAGCGACGATCGATGGGCTACTGAAGGACCCGGCGACCGGTACGGTGTTTGTGACGGTGGGCGCGGCTCACCTGGCAGGACCGGATAGCGTGCTGAAGATGCTGGAGAAGGATGGGTGGACGGTGGGGCGGGAGTAAAGTTCCAGACCAGAAATGAAGACCGCGCGCGGCCGCAGCTATTTGGAAGTCAGGGCCGGCGATCCTGGAACGATTCAACTTCGGCGCCACGAATGTCGAAACGTCGGACGAGGCCGCCTTCAAATTGAAAGATGTGCCCGACCATTTGATCGAGCAGCAGTTGTCCTTGCAAGTCGCGGACGAGCTGATGGACTTCAACGATCACCCGGTGATCCGGGCCATCGGAAAAGCTGACCGGCTCGACGTGCGGATCGATGGTCGACCATTGTCGCGTCCAATATTGCCTGACACCATCTTGTTGATGGACATAGCCGCCTTCCATCCCATTCGCCCATAGAACATCCGGGTGGAGGAAGGCGAGTACGGCTTCCATGTCCCGCGCGTTGAAACGCTCATACAGATGTTTCAGGAGTTCCTTTTGCTCAGGCATGGGCAAACTCGTCGATCGAGGTCTCGCGTCACAACTGCTCTCGCTAGTATAGAGGGATGCCCACTGAGCGGCGCGCTGGTTTGATTCTGGGGATTGAGAGCTCGTGCGATGAGACGGCGGCGGCGGTGGTGCGCGCGGGCGGCGAGGTGCTGGCGAACGTGGTGGCTTCGCAGATGAAGTTGCATGCGAACTACGGGGGTGTGGTTCCGGAGCTGGCTTCGCGCGAGCATCTGCGGAATATTGTGCCGGTGGTTCGGGCGGCGATGGAGCAAGCGGCGCGGATAGAGCCGGGGCTGACGTTTCAGGATCTGGACGCGATTGCGGTGACCGAGGGGCCGGGGCTGGCGGGAGCTCTGCTGGTGGGGATAACGTATGCGAAGGCCCTGGCGCTTGGGGTGG
Organism: Acidobacteriaceae bacterium; assembly: GCA_036390355.1. Lineage (GTDB taxonomy): Bacteria > Acidobacteriota > Terriglobia > Terriglobales > Acidobacteriaceae > Edaphobacter. The sequence continues at coordinate 688 of DASWCA010000270.1, read as the reverse complement.
GGAAGCCGCTGGTGGCGGTGAATCATCTGGAAGGGCATATCCATGCGGTGCTGATGGAGGCTCGGCAGCGGGAACAGGCGATGGAGATGCCACTGCTGGCTCTGGTGGTGAGTGGCGGGCATACGCATTTGTATTTGGCGGAGCAGAACCCCACTCATAACGATGAAACCGTCATGAATGGGGCACCCGGAGTGTGGCGCTACCGGAATGTGGGGCGGACGGTGGACGATGCCGCGGGCGAGGCTTTCGATAAGGTGGCGAAGCTGCTGGGGCTGGGGTATCCGGGCGGGCCGTGGTTGGATGTGCTGGCGGTGCGGGGGAACCCGAAGGCGGTGGAGTTCCGGTTTCAACCGATCAAGCGGAGAGACAAGAGCGAATCACAGAGTTCACAGAGAAACGGAGAGAACACAGAGGGCGTTGAGGCGGGCGGAGACTTCGACTTTTCGTTCAGCGGGATCAAGACGGCGGTGCTGCGGTATGCACAGACGCATGGGATGGCGGCGCAGATTGCGGTGCGGCGCGACGCGCTGAGCGCGGCGCTGAAGGAGAACCCCGCGCTGAAGGTGAGCGAGGCGGTGGAACTGCTGCCATGGCTCTTCGACGCGCAGACGCTGGATTTGATTGCTTCGTTTCAGTATGCGGTCGTGGGGAATTTGATGCGGCAGACATTTGCGGCGGCGGAGGCGTT
>DASWCA010000269.1:0-2453 GCA_036390355.1 Acidobacteriaceae bacterium | reverse complement strand
CGCTCCACCAGATGCCCGCTTAGCACGCATCTCGGATCACGAACCGCACGCCGCGCCTCGGCGAGATCGCACGACCTCTTTCGAATCTATCGCAGGGATTCTGAGCCGACAAGGCATCGGCCTCAACACGAACTCAGGCGAGGTGACCCAAACTGCGTTTTCCCGCTGCGACCTATCTTCTGGAATCACCAAATACAAGCTAAAGCAACTGCACTCGATTACCCTTGTCCGAGAACAGCGAGAAAAAGGCTGCCAGGAGATCGGATTTCATGCGAGGCCGTTCGTGCTCTGCGGTATCCCCCTGCGCCGCCCTCCCGCGACCCAATTGGTTCATCGACGGCAAAATGGCAAGTTCTTCCTCGAAATCGTGGCTCATCCGAATTTCGGTTTGCCGACGGTAGCTTCATAATGCACTCTCACTCGCAGCGTTTTGGGATGCTTTACCTTTTTAGATTCTGCTCGAGTTGCGCACCCGGTCGCGGAGTTTCGGTTCGTCCGATGCGTTCAGGGTGATCCAGTAGGGGCTTCGATTGTTGATCCGCCGCGCCTGGATCAGGTGACGCTCGATCCAATAGTAGACCACGCTCGGGCCGACCCCAAATTCTTTGGCCACTTGCTGCACGCTCAACTCCTCGGGCCTCTTCAATACTGCCCGCGGAATCTGATAGCAGCCACGAATCCACTGCACGATCTTCGCCGTGTACGCTTGGCCCTTGGCACTGACGTGTCCTTCGCGCTGGAGCTGGGCGGCGATTTCGGCATCGGGTAAACGCAGAGCCAATTGTCGAACTCTGTCGACTAGCACGGCCGGGTACCGCACGCGGTCTGCTATCTTGGGCGGAAGGGGCAGGGAGAGGCTGGTACTGGCCCCGCCCTGCCAGCGGATATGAACCTGCAGCTGCTGGAGGGGGGAGAGTTTCTCGACGGTAATATCCTTGAGGAGCAGCCGCAACATCCGTTTGCGGTCCTTGGTCTGCGTCGTGGGGGCATGCCACAAACGCGGTAAATCTCTGGCCAGGGCCAGAACCTTCGCCTTCTGCTCGGGTGTGGCCACGCGGGCTTCCTGACGCTGCAACTCCGCGGCTTGCTTTTTCAGGTCTTCTAACTGCAGCAGGGCATCGTTCCAGCGCCGCTCCAGCGTGCTCGCCACCAACCGCTGCGAAGGGTCGACTTCGAGATAGCGCCGCTCGGCGAGTGCGGCTTCATACTCGGCGCGTTCGATCCGCATCTGCCACTGACGCCCGAGGGCCTGATCGCGCCACTCTAACTCCGCCAACGCCGCCAGAGCCAGCTCCAGTTCGGCGGGCTGCAAGGCCTTCAGCACCTCCTCGGAGACGGCGGCATCGAGCAGATCGCAGCGGATGTTCAGGCATTCCTTGCTCGTCCCCAGACTTTCCCGGCGTAACCAGTTGCATTGATAGCGGGGATAAATGCCGCCGTTGCCCGTGTAGCGTACTGTCAGCCGGCGGCCACAGTGCCCACACAGCAGCAGCCCCTGGAGCAAAGCCAAGCCTTCGCGCGCCGGGCCCGCCAAGACCGTCTCCTCACCGTTCGTTCGATTCTTCTCCAAGCGCTCCTGATTGTGAAGGAACTCTTCCCAACGGATATACCCCAGGTGGTGGTCTTGCAGGCTGACGCACCAGTCGGGCATCGCCACGGCGTGCTTCCGTGGGTGAACCTTGCCCTCGGGGCTGATCTCCCGCCGATACTGGAAACGGCCGAAGACATACCGCCCGGCATAGGACGGGTTCTTCAGCAAGCCCAGCACCCGGCCGTGCGTCAGGCGACCCCAGATCAGCTTCCCATCCCAGGCTCCCCCATAGGCTCGCTTGGGAAAACGCAGCGCGCCCGCCGCAAAGCGTTGCATCACCGCGAAGGCGCTGCCCGTTTCGCGAAACAGCCGAAACACCAGGCTCACCACGCCCCGCACTTCTTCGTCCGGATCCTGAATGATACGGCTTCCCGCGTCGTAGCAAAAGCCGACCGGCAGGGGGAAACGCAACTCGCCTTTCTGCGCTTTGTGCAACTTGCCGCCTTGGAGGCGGGCGCGCAAGAAATGTATTTCGGCGGAGGCCATGACACCCTTCAATCCTAAAAGTAGCCCGTCGTTGAAATCCGCCGGGTCGTAGCAACCATCCTCGTCGACGACGAGAGTGGACGTGAGCGCGCAGAGCTCCAGCAGACGCTGCCAATCGAGATTCGAACGCGCCAGGCGCGAGACTTCCAGGGCAAACACCGCCCCCACCTGGCCCATCGAGACATCGGCCACTAAGGTCTTGAAGTCCTCCCGCCGCGTCATCTCCGTTCCCGTCTTTCCCAAATCCTGGTCGAGGGTGCGAACCAGGGATTCGTTCCAGCCCAGTTCCCGCGCCTTCTCGCCCAAGGCGTACTGCCGCTCTGTGCTCTCCCGACGGTGGAGAACTTGCCCCGGCGTCGACTGGCGCAGGTAAATG
>DASWCA010000268.1:0-4462 GCA_036390355.1 Acidobacteriaceae bacterium | reverse complement strand
GAAGAGACTAAGTCGCCCATCCTTGGCCCGTTCTACCTCACTGAACTTCGCGCCGAGCTGGCCGGCAAAACTCTTCTCGGCATGCGTGTCGACGACGTGATCCGCGCCGTCGATTCGCTCGTCGCCGCCAGCCGCGATGTCGACCCAAACAACATCACAGCCGAAGCCAGCGGACATCTCGGCCTGGTGCTGATGCACGCGGCGGTGTTGGATTCGCGGCTGAAACACATCACCGTCGACCACGTGCTGGAGAGTTACGACAGCCTGGTGAAGGCGCCCATGCCGCTGGATGCGCCGCAGGATATTCTGCCCGGCGTGCTGCTGAAGTACGACATTCCCGATCTGGTGCGGGTGCTTGGGGCGCGGATTACGTTCAACGAATCCGGCGCCCGGCACGGCGAATCTCGCGGATCATGAAAAGGGACAATGAAGAAGGGACGGATTTGATCCATCGTGATTCGCCTATGGGGCGGGCCTTCAGCCCAGGCTGGTATATGGTGCGCTTTTCAGCGCTTGGGCGTGGCCGCCTGAGCTAACCTGAGAATCAACTACGGAGTCTGTAACCGGCATGGGGGCGACCCGCGAGGAATGAAACGGGCCTTTTGGGCGCTCCGGGCAAGATGCGGGGATTCTTCGCTCCGCTCAGAATGACAAGCGTAGACTGCGTCAGAATGACGGCTAAGTCAGAATGACGGACGGTTAGGAATGACGGGCAAGTAGAATGGCGATCGGGGAGACGATGGAGTTTTCACGAAGGAGATTTGTCGAGGGGGCCAGCGCGTGCGTGGCTGCAGTCGCGCTGCGCGAGGCGCATGCCACAACGTCGAACGACGCGTACGACCTCGTCGCTAAAACGGATCGCGCGCGCGTCATCGCTGCCGCGAACCGTTATCTCAGCGAGCAGCCCGTCACCGTCACCGCGGCGCACAGCGATCGCAGTTCCGGCGGCGCGCACGATTATTTTTCCGAGGGCGACTACTGGTGGCCCGACGCGAAGAATCCCGGCGGCCCGTATATTCGCCGCGACGGCTTTTCGAATCCTGCGAACTTCAACACGCATCGCGAGGCGCTCATCCGGTTGAGCCTGATTGCGCCGGCACTGGCCGCCGCGTGGCGCCTGACGAAGGACAAGCGCTACGCCGCTCATTTCGTCAAGCATCTGCGCGCGTGGTTCGTCGATCCCGCGACGAAGATGAATCCCAACCTCGAGTATGCGCAGGCGATCTTCGGCGTCAGCAAAGGACGCGGCACCGGCATTATCGACACACTGCACCTGGTCGAAGTGGTGCGCGCGATGCGGGTGCTCGAAGCCGCGCATGGTATTACGGCTGCCGACGTCACTCCGATTCGCGCGTGGTTCGCCGACTACGTCAACTGGATGGCGACCTCCGCCAACGGCAAGGAGGAAGAGGCGGCGAAGAATAATCACGGCACGTGCTGGGTGCTGCAGGTTGCGGAGTTCTCGCAGTTCGCGCGCCGCTCCGACCTTACGGTGCTCTGCATCGATCGTTTCCTGTCGGCGATCGTGCCCGACCAGATTGCGAAGGACGGCCGCCTGCCACTTGAGCTTGCGCGCACCAAGCCGTATAGCTACTCGCTGTTCGACGCCGACGTGCTGAGCGGGATCTGCCAGTCGCTGGCTGCACCGCACAATGATCTGTGGCGCTTCAAAGGCCCGAACGGCGCGGGTGTGGGCGACGTCGTGGCCTTCCTCTTCCCCTACATCGCCGACAAATCGAAGTGGCCGTTCCCGAAGGATGTCGAGCACTTCGATGATTTTCCGGCGCGGCGGCCATGCCTGCTCTTCGCCGGCGAAGCGCTCGCGCATCCGGAGTACATCGACGTGTGGCGCCGCCTCGACGCGGACCCCATCGTGCCCGAGGTGATCCGCAACATGCCGATCCGGCAGCCGCTGCTGTGGGTCGATCCGGTGCTGCGGGCGTAGCTTTTAAGCATGCAAAAGCCCCAGGTTATCAAGCTGGGGCTTTTTGCCCTACTGGGTATCCGTGGTGCTGGACGCCGCCTGAGCTAGAGACATTTTACCACATCGGCCACAGCCAATCCATCTTTAGGTCGAGTGCCGTACGGAGGGCAAGGGAGTTGAACCCTAATGGCTGATAAGCCACTCGACCGCTGCTCAGGCGGCGTCCAGTACCCACTGGAAATACCCTCCAAACGCTGCCTGCGGAATCGAGACTACACACGGGCTATGGTTTCTCATGCGACGGTCGTCACCGCGCATATCATCTTCCTGTGCGACCGCACCTCGCCAGCCTCGTCGAAGATTTCCGCGCGCATGCCGCGGAGACGGCTGTCGTCGCGCATCGCGGCAATCGCCGTTATCCGACGACGTATGGCGAACTGGCATCGCTGGCGGGGCGATTCTCCGCGGAGCTGGAACGGCGCGGCATTGGGCCGGGCGACCGCGTTGTGATCTGGGGGGAGAATTCGGCGGAGTGGATCGCTGTGTTCTTCGGCTGTCTTCTGCGCGGAGTCATCGCGGTGCCGCTCGATGCTGCCGGGGATGCGAGGTTTGCGGCGCGGGTGGTGCAGGAGACGGCGCCGAAGTTGATCGTCGGCGATTCGGGGCTGCTCGCATCTCTTGATCGGGCCGATGCAGCGCGGGAAAGAGTACCTCAGGGGCTGAAGCCCACTCACGATACGGCGGCTTACGGCACGGCTGAAGCCGTGCCCTTAAGCGAGACGGGTTCTTCGGCGATCCCGCGGACGGCGATGCACAGCGTTGGCGAGCATCTGCCCGCGGCGGCATTGTTCGCTGTTGACCCATCGGTGAACGAGCAGGCTCCCTTCCAGATCGTCTTCACCTCGGGCACTACGTCGGAGCCGCGCGGCATCGTACACACGCACCGCAACGTCCTTGTCTCGCTCGCGCCGATCGAGCGCGAGATGGCGAAGTATCGCCGGTATGAGCGCATCTTCCACCCGCTGCGGTTTCTGCACTCGCTCCCGCTCAGTCATGTGTTCGGACAGTTCATGGGTCTCTGGATCCCCGCGCTGCTCGCCGCCGAAGTTCATTTTGCCGCGGAGCTTGAGCCTTCGCGCATCGCCGCCCTCATTCGCCGAGAGCGCATCTCCGTGCTCATCGCCGTGCCGCGCGTGCTGCATCTTCTGAGGGCGCATCTGCTGGCGCAGTTTCCGGAGAGTTCTCAGTTGTCAGTTGTCAGTTCTCAGAAAGAGCGGGACGGTGCGGCTCAGGATTTGGGTGCGGGCACGAAGACAACTACGGAGATTCTGCGCGTCGCGCAGAATGACGGCTCGGGGGGAGGGACGCGCGAGATTACTAGAGGGATGGTGGGGATTGTGAAGCGATGGTGGCGCTTCCGCCGCGTCCATCGCGCGCTGGGCTGGAAGTTCTGGGCTGTCATCTCCGGTGGCGCTACGCTGCCGGCTGAGTTGGAAACTTTCTGGAGACGTCTCGGTTTCGCGCTCATCCAGGGCTACGGCATGACCGAGACCGCCGCGCTGGTCACGCTCAATCATCCATTCCACGTTAAGCAGGGCAGCATCGGCCGGCCGCTGCCGGGACGCGAGGTGAAGATCTCCGACGATGGCGAGATTCTCGTGCGCGGCGACATGCTGAGCGGCGCTACGTGGTCCGGGGGAGCGATGCATCCGCGCGAAGGCGAGTGGCTCGCCACGGGCGACCTCGCGGAGAAGAACGCGTCCGGCGAGCTGCGTTTTCTCGGGCGCAAGGGCGACGTCATCGTCACGGGTGCGGGGTTAAATATTCATCCTGGGGATCTCGAATCGGCGCTGTCGGCGCAGGCGGGGATTCGCTCCTGTGTTGTTGTCGGGTGCGAGTTCGCGTCGGGCACGGAGCCTGTCGCCGTCGTGCTGACGGCTGGTCCGGACGCAAACCTGCAAGCCGCCGTCGACGCAGCCAACCGCACGCTTGCCGGCTACCAGCAGATTCGCCGCGTCCTGCGCTGGCCCGAACTACAATTCCCGTACACATCGACCGGCAAGCTGATCCGACGGCAGGTCGCGGCATGGGCTTGCGCCACGCTGGCTTCCAGGCACTCCGGCGCGGGCGCGAAGGGCCAAGACAAATACGGGGATTCTGGCCTTTCAGGCCAGAATGACGACGGTAGAAGGGACTCGCTGCTCTCTCTCATCGCCGAGGTGACCGGCGAGCCCATCCCTGCGACGGACGGCCCCAACCGCCTCCGCCTGTCCGAGGACTTGCACCTCGACTCGCTCGGCCGCGTGCAACTGCAGTCCGCGCTGGAGCAACGCTTCTCGCTAGAACTTGAGGACGACGCCATCGCCGTGATTCAGACGGTTGGCGACCTGCGCGCGCTCATCGACCAACACCTTGCGCCAACTACGCCAGTCCCAACAACCTCACCGAGCGAACAACGAAGCGTAAGCGGCGAACTGCAGTTTACGGAATCGGCGGTCAGCGGTCAGCGGTCGGCGATCAGCCAACAGCAACCAGCGG
>DASWCA010000267.1:0-4413 GCA_036390355.1 Acidobacteriaceae bacterium | reverse complement strand
TCCTCAGCCGCCGCTGAAACGCGAGAACAACAACGGACAACTTGCAACCTGAAACTGACAACCATCAACTCGTACTATCCTGATTGTCATGCTGCTGAAAGAACTTCGCACCGCCGTCCTCGATGCAAACCTCGAACTCGTGAAGCGTGGGCTGGTCCTGTACACGTTTGGCAACGCCAGCGGAGTCGACCGCGAGAAGGGCCTCGTCGTCATCAAACCGTCCGGCGTCGACTACGACGACTTGCGCCCGGAACACATGGTGGTAACGGACCTCGACGGCAAGATTGTGGACGGCAAGCTGAAGCCGTCGTCGGACCTGGATACACACACGCTGCTGTATCGGGAGTTTCCGGCGATTGGCGCAGTGGTGCATACGCACTCGGAGTACGCGACCAGCTTCGCGCAGGCGGGACTGCCCATCCCGGCACTGGGGACGACGCATGCCGATTATTTCTATGGACTAGTTCCATGCACCGCGCCGCTGACCGATGAGGCGATCGGCGGAAGTTATGTTCACGAGACAGGGCTCGCGATTGTGTCGCGCTTTGCGGCGACGTCAGAGCATCCTGCGATCGACCCGCTCGCCGTGCCCGCGTGCCTGGTAGCGGGCCATGCGCCGTTCGTGTGGGGGAAAGACGCGCACGATGCGGCACACAATGCGGTGGTGCTGGAAGCTGTTGCGCGCATGGCGTACCGCACACTGACGCTGAAGTCCGAGGTGGATGTGGTCACGCAGGCGCTGCTGGATCGGCACTACTTCCGGAAGCACGGACCGGGGAAGACGTATGGGCAATGAGGACTATAGCGCCGAGGGCTTCGCATGACCAACAGGTCTGACGATCAAAAAAAATACGATGTCGCGATTTCTTTCCTGGTACAAGATCTTGGGCTGGCTCAAGTTCTATACGACAAGCTCAGCGAAGGCCTGAAGATTTTCTTCTTTCCGCGAAATCAAGAGGAACTTGCCGGAACTGATGGTCTTGAGTCAATGAGGGAGCCCTTCGTCCATGATTCCCGAATCAACGTTGTTCTGTATAGGGAGCGATGGGGAAACACTCCTTGGACCTCGGTTGAAGCTGCGGCTGTAAAGGATGGGTGCCTGAACAGCGGTTTCAGGAACCTTTTCTTTTTTGCAGTCGAACCGACAGACAGTGTACCGACTTGGCTTCCAGAGACTCACGTCCGCTTCAACCATAGTGACTTCACTCTGGAGCAGGCTGTCGGTGCAATCAAGCTTCGGGTGCAGGAAAGAGGCGGCCACTACACTCCGCTGACACCATTGAGGAAGGCGGAACTTCTGAAAGCTGAGGATGATTACCGTTCCGCAAAATCTCGGATGAATTCGGACGAGGGGCTAACTCAAATCCGGTCTCAGCTTTCTGCCCTTTTTCAACAAATCGAAAAGCAATGCGATGACGTAAATGCTCTGGGCCATCTGCAAATTAGGTATGAAACTACATTTCAGGACCGTGCTGCCAATCTCTCCTGCATCCTCACGAATAACAAAGTCGGAATGATCGTTCTATGGTTTCAGCAGTGGACGAATACCTTAGAGCACAGCGGACTATCAGTGAAAGAGTTCAATACCGGGATGATCTTCAATAGTGAAATTGGGCGGATAATGCGCTGGGATCAACCCGAGGTCATACGAGAAGTAAAATACGAACCGGAGATGTCGCGAACTCGGCAATACGGATGGAAACGCGTCGGGAAAACGTCGGAATTCATCACGTCATCCTCGCTCGCGGAGAAATGCGTAATGGAATTCATAGATCTCGTCGAGCGCGACAACGGCGGAAAGGTTAGGCGAAACAGTCAGTATTAGTGACTAGAACTTCCCGATCAACAGCATTCCCGCGACCATCAGCGCGCCGCCGATGATGCGGCCGGGGCCGGCGGTGTGTTGCTTGAATCCGAGCAGGGCATAGTGGTCCATGACCAGCGAGGCGACGATGGTGGCGGTGACGGTGAGGCCGACGAAGATGCCCGAGCCGACTTTTTCCGCGGTGAGCACCATGCAGAGAATGTAAATCGCTCCGAGCGCGCCGCCGACCCAACCCCACCATGGCACGGCGGTCCACTGGGCCGCGCGCGGCATCGGTGTTCTGGTGATGGCGGCGTAGATCGCGAAGGCAAGGAGCAATGCGGCGGTGCCTGCGCAAAAGCTGAGGAAAGCAGAGAGTACGGGGTTCTGCAGGAATTTCTCCAAAGTGGCGTTGCAGCCGGCTTGGATGGCAATCAAAAACCCAGTCATCGCAATTACGAGATACAGCATGAAGACTCCTCGGACCCAAGTCCCAGAGTTCACCGTAGCAGGCGGGGGAGCGGGGCGCGGTGACGCACGTCATACATGTGCGGGAGTCACATTCTGGTGTCAGAGGGCGGCAAGGGTCTTCGCAGTGATGGTCTGATGCGTGGTGGCGATGGTCTTCCATGGGTCTTTGCCGAGACGGGCGCGCCAGTCGGCAAAGTCGGCGACGCGGAAGGTGGGGCGCTCGGGCGCGTCGAGCTCCGACCACGCCAGCGGCATGGAAACCGCTGCTCCGGAGCGCGCACGCGGCGAGTAAGGTGCGACGGCGGTGGCGCCGCGCTCGTTACGCAGGTAGTCGAGGTAGATCTTGCCGGCGCGGGCGGACTTGGTCATTTTGGTGAGGTATAGCCTGGTGTTGGCGTGCTCCATGGCGAGGACGAAACGGTGCGCGAAGTCCTTCGCTGCGGGCCAGTCGAGCGTGGGCTTGATGGGGATGACGACGTGAAGACCCTTGCCGCCCGTGGTCTTGAGGAAGCTGGTGAGGCCGAGCTTTTTGAGGCGCGCGCGGACTTCGGATGCAGCCTCGGTGACGGCGGACCAGCCGAGCGATTCGTCGGGATCGAGATCGAAGATGAGACGGTCGGGGTGTTCGAGGTCGTCGTTGCGTGAGCCCCAGGGATGGACTTCGAGCACGCCCATCTGGGCGAGGCCGGCGAGAGCCTCCGGCGTCGAGAGGGTGATGTACGGTTCGATCGCGCCCGTCTTCTTGTCGGGCACATCGACCGAATCGATGCCCGGCGGAAGCGTGGAAGTGACGTGCTTCTGGAAGAAGCATGGCTTGCCGGAGCCCTCGGGGCAACGCACCAGCGAGAGCGGCCGGCCGGCGATGTGGGGCAGCATGTGCGCGGCAACTTCCCAATAGTAGTCGGCGAGCGCCTGCTTGGTGAGACCGGATTCGACGTCGAGCAGTTTGGCAGGATGGGTGAGGCGCACGGGGGGATGGTTGCTGGTTGATGGTTGTTGGTTGCTGGTTGAGGCGCTTCGTTTCGCGGCGATGGGGTGGGCCGCGTGGGTGGCAGCTTTGGTGACGGAGGATTCTTTCGCAGCCGAACTAGCCGATGGCTTTGAGGATCTCGGCGTTGGGGCGGAGGTTTCGCGCGTTACTTCGGCGGCAGGCTTGTCTTCGCGCAGGCCGAGGAAGGCGGCCTGGCGGACGAGATTGTCGGCGGTCCAGTTGGCGAAACGGACCTGCGCGACGAGTGTCGGCTTGACCCAGTGTGCGCCGCTGCGTGCCTCGATCGGCGGTTTCTCGAAGGGCGTCGAGGATTGCTCGAGAGGTTCGAGTTTGTCGCGTAGGAGCTTGTGTGTCTTTTGCGTAAACCCGGTGCCGGTGCGGCCCGCGTAAATCAGCTTCTTATCCTTGTAGTATCCGAGGATCAGCGCGCCGACGCCGCGCATGCCGGTGTGTCCGGCGCCGGGCAGGGTATAGCCGCCGATGACAAATTCCTGCTCGTGGAGGCACTTGCACTTGATCCAGTCGGAGCTGCGGCCCTCGCAGTATTTCGCCGCAGCACGCTTGGAGATGATGCCCTCGGCGCGCATCTTGCAGGCGTTGCGGAAGAGAGTGGGGCCGTCGGTTTCGATGTGGTCGGAGATGTGAAGAATGTCGTCCGCGATGGGCGCGACGAGTTCGGACAGGAGGGCCTTGCGATCGCGGAGCGGAAGGTTGCGTGGGTTGTGGCCGTTGAGGTGGAGGAGGTCGAACGCGAAGTAGGTGAGGTGCGGATTTCTGGCGTTGTTCTGGAATGCGGCCTGCAGGTCGGCGAAGCTGGTGTTGCCGTCGGGGCGAAGGACCACGACTTCGCCGTCGAGTGTAGCCTTGTCGGCGGGAAGACGGGCGATCTCGGCCGCGATGGTGGGCATGCGGTGGGTCCAGTCGAGGCCTTTGCGAGTGAGAAGCTGGACTTTGCTGCCATCCTTGCGACCCTGCATGCGGTAGCCGTCCAGCTTGAGCTCGTGCAGCCAGCCGTCGTTAGCCGGCGGGGATTCGGCCTGCTGCGCCAGTTGAGGAGAGAGAAAAGCCGGTTGCGATTCCTTGGGAAGCCTGGCGAGATCCTTTGAGAGATCGAGAGGCGGCGTGGGCTCGGCCTTGCTCTCCTGGC
>DASWCA010000266.1:0-2755 GCA_036390355.1 Acidobacteriaceae bacterium | reverse complement strand
GCTCGCGCTCTTCGCATTTCTCATCGCGCTCGTCGGCACGATCGGCACGTGGCCCGCGCTGATCGCTCTGTTTCTGTACGCGCTGCTGCCGATCGTGCGCAACACCTGCGCGGGGCTCATCGGGATCGGCCGCGGCATGCGGCAGGCGGCGCTCGCGCTGGGGTTGGGTACCCGCGACCGCCTGTGGCTCGTCGAGGTGCCGCTCGCGCTGCCTTCGATCCTCGCCGGCATCAAGACCTCGGCGGTCATCAACGTCGGCACCGCGACCATCGCGGCGTTCATCGGCGCGGGCGGCTACGGCGAGCGCATCGCCTCGGGGCTCGCGCTGAACGACAACGTGACCCTGCTCGCGGGCGCCATACCGGCGGCGGCGCTCGCCCTGCTGATCCAGGGCGCGTTCGAGTTCTGCGAACGGCAATTCGGCTGGATGGCGCGGGCGCAGGCGCGCTCGTAGCTACTCTCAATTGGGCGCCGCACTCGGTCGAGCAGCCCAAGACAGGGCCGCTTCCCCTCACCCCGCGCGTCCGCAGAATCCCCTTGATTCACCGGCCACTATGTCCCTCCGCGCCGCCTATCCTGTGTTGATTGGCACGAAACCGCATTGCAACAACAAGACTATACGTACATACAGTACCGTAACGCGTTGATTCTTAGAAGGGATGGCAAGGGCGGGCGTTCGGGTGTCTAATATAGGGGACTTTTCGGAAGTTCACTACACGTTGGGCGTCTTAAGGAGGAACCTATGGCGCAGTATTGGGTAGTTGGCGCAATGTGGGGCGGATACGATGATCAATCCGAAGTATTCATTCGTCGAGGATATTGGTTCCTTGGTTGGAGCGATAAAGAGCAGCCCGCATTGGCCGCCCTGCGCGATCAAATTCAATCCGGTGATCGCATCGCCATCAAACGCATGCTTGGCCAGGGCTCTCCAAACATTGAGATTCGCGCGCTTGGAACCGTGAAGGAAATCGACCCAGAAGACAAACGCATATACATCCACTGGGCAGCCTCGGGTCTTCAGCGGCAAGTCTCCTCCAAGGGTTGCTTCGCCTCCATTCATGGCCCCTTCGGAGCCAATGACGACTGGACGCGCCAGGTGTTTCAGCTGTGACGCAGACGCCCAACAACGCCATCAACGCGGACGGTAAAAAGCGGCGCGCCTTCGTCGCCCCGCTTTTTACTGCCGGTTATGGCGGACGTTAGGTGCCTTATGCCGAAGCGACTATTCCTTTTTTTGGTTGGTGACGCCCGGCGTGGTGCTCAGCTATGACCTCGACCGTGCGCGCAATAACCTCGCTCACGAATTCGCGGAATGCGGTGCGTACTACCAGCTCTTGGCGCAGCAGCCTAGACTTGATGACGCGATGAAGAAACGCTTTTCGGAGGACGGTACAAATCTTGTAAAGCTGTCGGCCACGTTTACGAATATGAATCTTGCAACCGCTCGATACGAATTAGCGCTAAAGACAATGACACGCGAAATGGATAGCGATTGGGGCAATATGTCCATCGTCCTAAACAAGTACGCCTTCTCTTGTAAAGATCTGGCTGAAAATCCGGATGCTCGCTTACGCTATTGGCTGGATAAGAAAGATTGACCAAACGATGGCCAAACTCCATCTGCTGCGACGTGGTACTGGTGAGGCCCGCCTCGCTTCGTCGTTCAATGTCTCGCTCAGGATCGTCGAGCGTTTCTATGGTGCTGTCCGTGTCCATACAACAAAGCAGCTACCTACCATCGACACTGATCCTGCGAGCGCTTTTGCGGGACCTCACTTTACGGTGATTGAGCTTGTTGAGGGTGAGGTGGCATTCGGTGAATTTAAAGCACCAGGATTCAATTTTCTTCTAGATGTTGACCCGATAGATGCCCATAAAAACCTCGTTGAAAAGTCAGGCACCTAACAGCGCGCCCCACGCGGACGCGCGTGAAGCATCGCGCCTCCTGTCATCATCGCAGTCGCGCGCCGGTGGCCGCGAACGTTAGCCGTCAACAATAATCGTCTCGAGGTCACGCGCCTTGTCATCGAAGCAACGATTCACGAAGGCACTTCGGACGAAAGCTGATCGTGGCTTCTCCGGCTACCCCGTTGCAACCGTTGCGTTCTACGGGGCGGACGACAAGATTGCGAAGAAAGTAGCTGTTGGTATCATCCTCACTGAAGGTCAAGAACCCGCATTTCTTGAGCGCTGGTTCAGCGATGACGGTGACGTGCGAAACGACCACGATGTGAGCGAACAGATTTTGAAGTTCATTCGGACTCACGAAGTGAAGACCGTTGCGATGGCTGACCGAATTATGGGTTGTCCTCACGAAGAAGGTGTCGACTACCCTATGGGCTCAACGTGTCCGCAATGCCCTTTCTGGGCACACCGGGATCGTTGGAGCGGTGAGGTAGTGCAGTGAAAACGTTGCGCCGTTCCGAATGGTCGCCGTGACGCTTGATTGACGTACCTGCCCCGGAATAAAGGAGCGTTATGAGACAAAAGTCGCTCGCTCGATTGTCATCCAAGCTTAGTGTGGCCGCCGTGTTTATCGCGGGTGCAGCATCTGCCGCCGATATACACGTGATGATTTCGGCCGGATTCTATCGGGTCTACGCCGAGCTGGGCTCGGCTTTCGAGCGCGCGAGCGGTCACCGCCTAGTCACGACGCGCGGCCCGTCGATGGGTGACTCTCCGGAGGCGATTCCCACCCGCCTCGCGCGCGGCGAGACCGCAGATGTCGTGATCCTGGATGGGGGGGCCGCCGACG
>DASWCA010000265.1:0-4464 GCA_036390355.1 Acidobacteriaceae bacterium | reverse complement strand
GAGGAGGGGGGGATGGGAGCAAGGGGGCGAGAGGCTAAAGGGGGCTACCCGAGGGAACGGGCGCAGACCCGAGTTGCTACGGTGTCGTGCCATCCAGGAGACCCTGGAACTGACTGAAGCCCTTTTCTCCTTGCAGATGTGCTATCTCGCTCTTCGCGCCGAACTAGAGCCTACGAATGATTTCCAAGAATTACTTTTGCCACAACTCCTCCTTATCGTGACCCTTCTTTAACTGGATCACCCCTTGTCGTATTCGTCGTGACGACGCCACCAGGGGCCCGTCTCATTGCGTCCCTTGGGGGCGCGGTCGAGCCATTGCCACATGCCCCAGAGGGCATCCAGTCCGCGGGCATAGGTCGAATAGGTGTGGTAGACGACGCCGTCCTTGAGAGCGAAGGCGCTCATTCCCGGCCTTTCGCGCAGATAGGTTGGCCAGTCAACTCCCGTCCCAAATACGTTCCGGGATTCAACTGCTAGGTAGCGCGGCCCGGACCGGCTGGGTGGCCTCCAAGCGTCCTCGCGTCGGTAGTTGTATTCGATGCCGCCGTCGCGTTGTTGCTCCTCAGGACTGAAGCCGACGCTATAGTCGGAATTGAAGTCGCTTCCGATCGACGACGCCCACGGGAATGTCCATCCCAAGCGTCGCTTATACGCTTCCAGCTTTGAGAGCGGCGCCCGCGATACGGCCCAAAGCATCACGTCATGGTTGGCCAAGTGAATCTGGAAGCCATTGAACCCGTCCGCAATCGCCGAGCACGACGGACAACCCGCCTCGTAGTCGGGTCCGAACATGAAGTGGTAGACAAGCAACTGCGAACGTCCCCGGAAGAGGTCCCCTAGCGAGGCATTCCCCTCGTCGGTCTCGAACTGATATCCTTTATCGACCCGAACCCACGGCAGTTCCTGTCGCATCAGCGCCAGCTCGTCGCCGCGCCGCGAATGTTCTTTCTCCGCCGTTAGCAGCGCGAGCCGCGCCTCGAGCCACTCTTCACGTGTTCCTACCTTATGCTTAATTTCGTTTGCACTCTTCTTCATACCGATATTCTCCGTAGAAATTCGTGTGAGCGCCCAGAGCCCACCGCCCGATGTAACGCCTGCGATCACGATCGCTGCCAAACACAATGGGCACATCGAGAACCTCCCTCATGCGCAGTTTTGTACTTTTCTCCTTAGTCGCTTTCATCTGGTTTCACCGGGGTGATAGCCCTTGCTGGCGGTCGCTATCGGGATTCGCTTCTGGGGCTTTTCCAGGAAGTGTTTAACTATTGGGATCACCCTCTCTTGTTCCGAGGATAATGCGAAGTGACTGGCATCCGGGATCACCGCAAGCTCGGCGTGGGGGATGAGCTTGGCGATGTCAACGGAGTGCTCAAGTCGAACAAAATCGTGATCTCCCTGAATGATGAGAATCGGCGCTTTGATGGAAGCCAATTCTTCCTTCGAAAAGCCATTCCATTGAATGCTGCCAACCTTTTCAAAGATCTTTGGCCAGTAATCGGGATCGGGTGCCACTTTTTTGTAATTGTCCCTCTGAAACTGGATGCTTCTGGCGTCAGCGGTAGGCGGGTGGTCAAAGTGCGTGGTCTCAGGGTTCAAGGTGTTCGGAGGGGGAGTAAAGGTTGCTGAGTACAGCGCCACTCGACCTACAAGCTCGGGATAGCGAATTGCGATCATAGCCGCTGTGTTGCCACCGTAGCTTTCACCAAGGAAGTCGGCCTTGGAGATTCCAAGATATTTCAACAAGCCAACCACGTCTTTGGCGTATTGTTCGATTGAAATCGGATGCTCCGCGATATCCGCCGTGCGACCGTTCCCCTGGAGATCGACCGTAATGACTGAATGGTTTTGAACCAGCGCGGGAAATGACTTCATGCCAGCAAATCCGAACGCAGGAGGAATAAAGACGAGCGGATCGCCAGTTCCCTCAATTTCGTAATACATCTTCAGGCCGTTGACGGGCGCGTATCCGTGGCTTTCCTTCGCGTTGTCGTTGCGTGAATTCATAGTGTTTCCTTTCCCTTGAGTCTTGGTCTTTACTTCCAATAAACTTTCTTGGCAAAACTTGCCTTTGTCATGACCGCTCCACATCGCCCACGCGAAGGACATGGTGCTGGGCCTCCGAGATGGCGACTTCCCCCGTTTCGAGCAGGGATTTGAGGTTGGAGAGGATGCGCGGCCAACCGCCGGACACGGCCGTGATAAGCTTGGATTCCGGCCGGTCGATTTCGTGGGTGATGGTGAGCTTCACCGCGTTGCCCAGGGGCTCGAGCTCGATGGTGCAGCGACTCGGGCCTTCGCCCTTGAGCTCGGGCTTCCACTCGTTCTGCCACCGGATGACCATGCGCCGCGGCGGGTCGATCTCGAGGATCTCGCCTGCGTCAGTCAGGCTTCCCATCGAGTCGACCATTTTCCAGGGCGAGCCCTTCTTCCAGCCGCACTCGACGATCGTGCCGAACCAGTACTTCCGGATGAACTGCGGGTCGGTCAGGGCTTCCCAGAGTTTCTCGGGCGTCGTGCGAATGAAGGTGACGTAGACAAACTGGCTTCGGTTTGCTGCGTTCATGGCGTTCTCCATGTTGCTGGTGTAGGAGTCAGTCCTCGCCGTCTTCTTCCAGCCGGCGTTTCAAATCGCGCAGAGCCTTGAGGCGCGGCCGCTCGAACTTGCGAATCCAGCGGTCGTAGATTTCTTGCAGCGGCACCGGATTGAGGAAGTGCAGCTTCTCGCGCCCACGCCATTGCACCGCTACCAGGTTCGCCGCTTCGAGCACGGCCAGGTGCTGGGTCACTCCCTGCCGAGTCATGTCCAAGTGCTGACAGAGCTCGCTCAACGTTTGGCCGTCGTGGGCGTGCAGACGGTCCATGAGCTTCCGCCGCCCCGGGTCGGCCAGGGCTTTGAACAGCAGGTCCGCGTCGCCCATGGGCGCATTATATGCAAGTAACTACTTGCATGTCAAGGATGGGAAGTTCCGGCTGCCGGGCCGACGAACGCGCACCGGAACGCGGTGTCAGGAGGAGCACCTCCCACTTGATTCCGGGGCGCCACCGTGGGGACAAGGTGACCTGCAGCGGCAGACTATCCCGCAATCTCAGCCTTCCAGTCCGTGCTCACCTAGAACGTTCTCTGTCATCGCGTAGTACAGCAGCATGTGGGAGCCGGCGACGGCACGCCCGTCGGAAACGAAGTGTTCCCGCGTGCAGAGACGCCGGCCTCCGTTCGCAGTACGGAGCGACGATGGCGACGCTTGAACTGATCGCCCGCGAAGCGAACGAGCGGGACAACAATCGCAGTCCAGCGGCGGAGCGCCTGGACCGGCTCGACGAAATGCTGAGTCGGTACCTCGGGCCGACGGTCATCCGCGCAATGGCGGACGACGACGTGACCGAGGTGTACGTGAACCCGCAGGACGGCGCCATCCGGCTCGACACTCGCTCGCGTGGCAAGATTGCGAGCGGCACCATGATCGACGCGCACCGCGTCGAGATGTTCCTCAACGCGGTCGCCGCGCGGCTGGGCGTCACCCTCACCAGCGATAGCCCGCGCCTCGAGGCCGAACTCCCGGCCGCGACGTTCGCCGGCAGCCGCCTCCAAGGCTTCGTCCCACCGGTCACCTCCGGCCCCGCGTTCAACATTCGCAAGCCGCCGTCAGTGGTCTACTCTCTCGACGATTATGTGGCCGGCGGTACTCTCATCCGAACGCAGTGCGCGGCTCTCCAGAGCGGCGTCAGCGAGCGGTACAACATCCTGATCGCCGGCGGGACGAACACCGGCAAGACGACGCTTGCGAACGCCGTGCTGCGGGAGATCACCGACCGCTTCCCGAGCGAGCGCCTCGTCGTGCTCGAGGACACGGTCGAGCTGCAGTGCGCGGCGCGCGACCATCTCGCACTCCGGACCAACCGCCACGTCACACTCGCGGACCTGGTGAAGAGCGCCCTCCGGACGAGCCCGAACCGCATCATCGTCGGTGAGGTCCGCGGCGTGGAGGCACTCGACCTCCTCGACGCGTGGGCGACGGGACATCCCGGTGGCGTCGCCACGGTTCACGCGGCGTCCGCCGAGGGTGCTCTGCTGCGCCTCGACCGCCTGGCGCAACGGGCCAACGTGCCTCCGCAAACGGCCCTAGTTGCCGAGGCTATCCACCTGGTCGTGGTCATCGAGGGCGGCAACAAGGGGCGCCGGGTCACGGATCTCGTGCGCGTCAACGGCCTCGATGCTGATGGTCGCTTCGTTCTGCATCACCTCAACGCTTCAGGAGAATGGATATGAACCCGTCACTGCAGGTTCACACGGCAGGGCTTCTCGGCTCGCGCTGGGTCGCCCTAGGTTCGACCCTGTTTGTCGTCTTGCTCCTCGCGCTCACGCCGGGCCTCGCGTTCGCGGCGCCGACCGGCGGCGGCGCGCCGATGCCGTGGACGGGACCGCTCCAGAGCCTGCTGGACAACCTGACCGGCCCCACCGCGCGC
>DASWCA010000264.1:0-11994 GCA_036390355.1 Acidobacteriaceae bacterium | reverse complement strand
AGTTCTGCGCCTACTGCGTCGTGCCGTACACACGCGGCAAAGAGCGCAGCCGGGCCTCGTCATCCGTGCTGGCGGAGGCTCGCCGAATGGCCGACGCCGGATTTACCGAGATCCAGTTGCTCGGCCAGAATGTGAGCTCGTACCGCGATCCAAGCGGCAAGATGACTTTCGCGGAATTACTCGCAGCGGTGGGCGATGTCGCCGGCATCCGGCGGGTAAGATTTACGACCTCTCATCCGCGCGACTTCACCAGGGACATCGTCGAAGCGATCGATGCAGTGCCAACGCTCTGCGACCATGTCCATCTGCCCGTGCAGTCCGGATCGACATCGATCCTGCGTGCGATGTCTCGCGAATACACGCGCGAGTGGTATCTGGAGCGGATCGCCTGGATCAAAGCGGCCCGGCGCGAGATCAGCATGACCTCCGACATCATCGTCGGATTCCCCGGCGAGACCGAACAGGACCTCGAAGACACGGCGACGTTACTCGAAGACGTAGGCTACGACGCGGTGTTCTGCTTCAAGTACTCCCCGCGACCGAATACGCCGGCCATCGGAATGGCGGACTCGATTCCGGATGAGGAAAAATCGCGGCGCCTGCAGGTCCTTCTGGACCGACAACGCGAGGTCCAGCGCAAGAGTTATGCGCGGCATCTCGGCCAGACAATGGAAGTCATGGTCGAGGGTCATAACCACGCGCGCGGGCAAGTAGTAGGGCGCAGTTCGCAAAATAAGACGGTGAACTTTACCGTGGCTCAACCAATTCTGCCGGCGATGGGGAACTACCTCCCGGTAAGGATCACCCAGACATTTCCCAACAGCCTTGTAGGCGAGGCAGTGGCAGGCTCATGAAGATCGGGTCCGAACACGGCGATTCAGCAACTGCGGCGGCCAAGGCCGATGTAGAGATGCAGATCCGCGGACTCATGATGGATCCGCTGACCAACATGCCGATCGTTGTGCTCAAAGATGTGGCCAGCGATACGGTGCTGCCGATCTGGGTGGGAATCTTTGAGGCGAATGCGATCGCGCTCGAGTTAGAAAAGACGGCCACGCCGCGGCCAATGACCCATGACCTGCTGCGCAATATGGCGCGCGGACTCAACGCAACCGTGCGTAAAGTGGTCGTCTCCGAGCTGCGCGACGACACGTTTTACGCCGTGATCTGGATGGAACACGATGGCGAGACCGTCGCGATGGACGCGCGCCCTTCTGACGCGATCGCGCTGGCTCTGCGATGGGACTGCCCAATTTACGCGAGCCGAGTGGTGCTCGACAATGCACGCCAGGTTGGCGAGGGCCTGCAGAATATAGATGGCGAGGAAGCTCGGCGCCTGCTCGAAAATCTGAACGATGACGACCTCGGACGCTACAAGATGTAGCGATCCTCAGTGCGCCTTCGCAGCCGCTGCCTTGGCGACCTCTAAAAGCTGAGAAGGATCGTTGGCGCCGTCCTTGGTACCGCAGACGACCTGATACTCATCGCGCGTAACCACCACGACCGTTGGAGTCCATTCGACGTTCAGTCGTTTCCCGAGATCCAAATCAGCGGTGACTTTCTTTGCCAGCGTCCCGTTCGGGTCGACCACGGCCGGCATCTTCTTTCCATGCTCCTGCAGCCAGTTGGATGTGAACTGGCGCAGGTCGTCTTTGCTGCTGATGATGCGCTGCGCAGCGAAGACAGCACTCCGATACTCATCGGCCAGTTGAGGCCCGAACGTTGTCTGGATGTAACGTGCGTCGACCGCGCCCTCAAACGTCCAGATATGCGCCTCGAGCGGGAAATCGTAGCGCAGAAGGGGCACGTGAGCCTGCTGAGCAGCCGGCTGCTCAAAAGGATGAGCTCTCGCGCATGCGGGGCATCCAAGGTCTTCGAAGACAATGATCGCGGCCTTGCTGCCGGCAGGAGGCCTCAGAACCGTTGTGTCGCGAAAATTGTCGCGCGCGCCGGTTCCGGCGAATTGCGCGTGCATCGCGCATGGCAACGACAAGAGCGCAAAACCTGCCGCCGCGCCGATCAGGAAACGCCGCATCTTCATCTTCTCTCCGTGGTGTTCATATTCATAAAAGTGGACTGCCTCTACCTTATTTCAAATTCACCGCCGAGCAAATGTTGCTCGCATCGATCTCGTTGGATCACGCAGTATCCATAGGCTGTCCGGTAAGAGCGTGGAGCAGCGCATCCCATCGCTCACCATAGTGGTCCCATCCGCCGAGCGTCTTGACGCGTTCCAGAGCCGCCGCCGACATGCTTCGTTGCAGCGCCGGATCGTCGGCAAGCTGCTGCAGTCGATGCGCGAGTGCAGCGGTATCGCGGTCCGGCACGATGAAGCCTTCGACGCCGTCGGTGAACAGGTCTTCCGCACCGGTAGCGGTGGTCGCGACAACAGGGCAGCCGCAAGCCATAGCCTGCCCCTGCACCAACGCAAGTCCCTCCTCGACGCTTGACAGCGCGAGCACGTGACTCTGCGACATCCGGACCGCAAGCTCGTGCTGCGGGATTGATCCGATGAACGTCACATGTTCCGTAGGCAGCTTTGCGAGCAGCCCGCGCATGTCGTCCTGCACGCTCCCCACCATCGTCAGGCGCTTGCTCGGACAGCGCAGCCGATCGAAGGCTTCGAGCAGATACGGAATGCCTTTGCGCAGGCTGATCTGCCCGGCGAACAGAACCTCGAATGAATCGGATGGCGGGCGCTCGGCCGGTGCGAACTTGTCGAGTCGCACCCCATAGGGGATCACATGTACTTTTTCCGATTTCACACCCATGGCAAGAAATGATCGCTTCGCAACCGTGGAAGGGACCGTAATCGCGTCTGCCGCAGCGTAGATCGCCTCCTCCCGGCGCAGGATGTGGGACGCCGGCGTCGGATACGGCACCCGCCAACGGTGATGCTCCACTGCGAGAACTTCATCCTGAAAGCGCTGGTGAGTCGACCCGCGATCGCAGACAAATTTGCCGCCCGCCGCCTGGACCTTCGGACCAGTCGTGAGCCCCGCGCCGGAGATGGCAATGAAAGCGTCGCAGTCCTCAATCACCCGCCGCGTCCACGCGTCGAAGCTGGCTGAATTCAATTTGTTAAATCGAGCGTCAAGCGCCGGCGAGTACACAGGCGTACGTCGCAGCAGATAATCAGTTGTGTGAACCAGCGGAAAAGTTCGGACAAGCTCGCGCGGCAGGCCTTCGCGCTTCAACCGCGCCCACGGCCACGTCGAGTAGATGCGCCGTAAATGTTTCCGCGCGTGCAACTGGTGTGCCAACTCGAAGTGGTGGAAAACGCCAAAGACGGCCTGGATGATCTGCATCGCTATTCCACCCATCCGCAGAGATGCGCGACCTGTGAAGCCCATTCGTCTTCGGTCGGTAAGTTGGGCAGTGGCATCGCCTGCTGTCGCCCCGCCAGCACTCCATCGATCGCCGCCCTGAGCGCTGCCGTCATCTTCTCCGGGCCTCCTGAAAGGACGGTCGCCCACGGCGTATCGAGCAAAATATCGGAGACACCTGAATCGCGATGAACCAGAACTGGAATCCCCCTCTGCAGGCTCTCAATCGCCGGAATCCCATATCCCTGGACCGCCGGCATCAGGAAGAGGTGGGCCTGATCGTAGAGCGCCTGCAGATCATCATCCGGCACGAATCCGTGAAACCGGACGCGTTCGGCAATGCCGAGCGACGCCGCAAGTTCAGTCAACGATTTCAGCAGCGGTCCCTTGCCCGCGAGGTCAAGGCGCCAGTTCAGTCGCGACGATAGAGAAGGCGAATCCCGCTCCAACTCTGCAAGCGAACGCAGCACCCAGTCGATGCGCTTGTTCGATTCAATCCGGCACACGGAGAGCATTCGAAACTCGCCCGCGACGGGGCGGATACGAAACAGGTCCGCCGGGTTCGATGTACTGAGGCCACCCATGCGCGCGATGTGGGCTTCAATACCAAAGTCCTTGCGGCACTCTGCGCGAAGATATTCGCTGGTGACGATCGTGTTGCCGCCGCTCCGCAGGCCATGCGCAACGATGCGATTCGAAACCGTGAGCCGTGCGCGGCTCTTCAGGCTCCGTGTAGCTGGGTCGACGAAGAGCGAGGGCGTGTCGTGCATCAGATCATGAAATCCGCGCATTCCCGCAAGCGTAGCGTGTAGCGCGGGCTGATATCCGGAGAGCAGCGGTTGCGGTGAACCTACTGAACGCGACTTGAAGTAACCGCGCAGCGCGGCAATGCGTCTTCGCGTCCCCGAGACCTTCAGTTCGACGACTTCCAGCGGATGAGTGGCATAGCGCGCGAGACTGCAGTGGTCGGCATACGTGACGACGTGGGTGCCCAGGCCGCGTTCATGCAGCCAGCGAGCCAGCGCAAGCACACTTCGCTCCGCACCTCCGAACTGCTCGATCTCAGTGATGACGATGGGACGCGAGGACTCGGATCGGGTCTCAACCATAAGCTATCGCTGTGCGAGCATATCGAGGCTCGAGAAAAATTCCGGAAAGGAGATGGCCGCAGCTTCTGCGCCGTCGATCTCCGTCTCTCCCGTTGCGCGCAATGCTGCTATCGCAAACGCCATCGCAATGCGGTGGTCCGTGCCGGAGTCGATCAACGCACCGTGCAGACTCTGGCCGCCCGGAATCTCCAGCCCGTCGGGATGCTCCGTCAGCTCAGCTCCCATTGCGCGCAGATTCCTGGCAACCAGCGCAATCCGGTCGGACTCCTTCACGCGCAGTTCCTGTGCGTCACGAATAATGAGCCCATTGGCAGTGAAGGGCGCGATTGCGGCAAGCACCGGCAGTTCGTCGATCACCTGCGCCGTCAACGACCCGCTAATCACAAACGGTTCCGCGGAGGTCGTAACCCCGCGATTGACCTGGATGCTTCCGATCAGTTCGCCATGATGCTCTTCGACGTTCAGGACCTTGATGCGCCCGCCGAGCGCCGTGATCACGTCGAGCAGCGCCGCGCGCGTGGGGTTCATTCCAATCGAATCCAGCACAAGATTCGAGTCGGGGAAGAGCAGCGCAGCGCAGAGAAAGAACGCCGCCGAAGAGATATCGCCGGGAACAGTCGCATCGATCCCCTTGAGCTTCTGCCCGCCCGCAATGGAGAGCTTCTCGCCTGAGCGCGCCAGGGTCGCCCCGAAAGCCTTCAACGCATGCTCCGAATGATCCCGCGTCCGAATCGCCTCCGACAGGCTTGTCGTACCTTCCGCCTGCAGTCCGGCGAACAGAACGGCGCTCTTCACCTGGGCCGAAGGAATCGGCGTCGTAAAGTCGATGGCGCGGAGCGGGCGGCCGTGGATCGTGATCGGGGCATGTCCATCCACAAGTTCAAGTTTGGCTCCCATCTCACTGAGTGGCTTGCGAATACGCTCCATCGGCCGCAGCGTCAGCGAGTGGTCCCCAATTAGCGTAAAGGTGTGAGGATGCGGTGCGATCAGCCCCGCCAGCATCCGCATCGTTGACCCCGAGTTGCCGCAATCGAGCGGTGTTGCCGGCTGGAGAAATGCCCCCGCCACACCCGTAACCTCAATCACGGAGGTCGGCCCCCAGCCGTGTTTGACCACCGTCGCGCCCAGAGCTTCCATGCAGGCAAGCGACGAGTGCGGATCGGCTCCTGTCGAGAAATTCGAGAGACGCGAAGTGCCTTCAGCCAGCCCCGCGAGCATCGCATAGCGGTGGGAGATGGACTTGTCGCCGGGCACAGTCAGAGAGCCTTGAAGCGTTCGGGCAGGACGGATGATTTGCGTGGACATTCACTTTCTAGTGTAACCAACTTCAGTGGTTTCACAGGCATCGGATACACCCGGATTGTGGTGCGATCCGACGAATGTGGCGCCCGCTTGCACCCGTCCTTTGCACACCTTTAAGGCGTATGCTAGCGTCATATCCTGTGAGGTCGCTTTTTGCGCGCATCCACAACCAGGCCGGAATTCCAACCCTCATCGCGCTTGCATGAACTCTCAGCCGAAGAGGCCGCCCTGTACCGTCAGTTAGACCCCCACAAAATCCCTCAGCACGTCGCCATCATCATGGACGGCAACGGACGCTGGGCCGGCAAACGCGCTCTCAAACGCTTCCTCGGCCACCAACAGGGCGCCGAAAGCGTCCAGTTCGTCGTCGAGACCGCCTCGCGCATTAACCTCCCGTTCATCACGCTCTACGCCTTCTCGCTCGAAAACAACCTCCGCCGCCCCAAATCCGAGGTCAACTTCCTGATGAAGCTGCTCAGGAGCTACCTCGTCGGCAACGTCAAGCGCATGAACGACAACAACGTGCGCATGCAGTACATCGGCCGCATCTGCGAGCTCCCATCAGAGGTCCAGGACACGATGCAGTGGGCCTCAGAAGCCACAGCACGCAACACCGGAACCACCCTCACCCTCGCCCTCAACTACGGCTCCCGCTCCGAGATTGTCGACGCCGCCCGCTCCATCCTCACCGGCCTCATCGCCGAAGCCCACCAGCGCGGCTGCTCTCTCGAAGACCTCATTCAGGTCGACGGCCTCGAAGCCCGCCTCGACGAGCACCACATCTCCGACCATCTCTACACCGCGCACATGCCGGACCCAGACCTGGTCATCCGCACCTCCGGCGAGCAGCGCATCTCGAACTTCCTGCTCTGGCAGATCGCCTACTCCGAAATCTACATCACTGATCGTCTCTGGCCCGACTTCCGCGGCATCCATCTGCTCGAGGCGATCCAGAACTACCAGAAGCGCGAGCGCCGCTTCGGAGGCCTCGGCGAAACCTTCACCGACGAAGACCTCGACACGCTCGAACCGGCCGCCGAAGTCGCCGAAGAGATCGTCACCGAACTCACCCCCAAGCAACTCACTCCCCGCTAGACGTCGCGGGTGCCCCATGTCAGACCGCGTTTTGGCCTGATGTGGGGTTGTGCCGTTTGTCATCCCAACCTTGCAGCCGCCGTGGAATCGCCAACCGCACGCTACAGCCGCCCATCGCGCCGCGCTGCGTCGTACAGCGACAGCCCGATCAGCGTCTTCCCATCGTGAATCTTGCCTTCCGCGACCAGCTTCATTGCCTCCGACAGCGGCAGGCGGAACACCTCGAGATTCTCGTCTTCCTCCAGCTTCGCCTCGCCCTGCCGGATATCCCGCGCCAGGTAGATCTGCATCCACTCGCCCAGAAAGCCCGGGCTCGCGAAATACTTCAGCAGCATCGTCCACTTCTTCGCCCGGTATCCCGTCTCCTCGATCATCTCCCGCTTCGCCGCCGCCAGCGGAGCCTCGCCCGGATCCCGCGTGCCTGCCGGCAACTCGATCAAAAACTGCCCCGCCGCATGCCGGTACTGCCGCTCCAGAATCACCTCCGGATCAGCAGGATTCACCGACTCATCCACCGCCAGAATCACAACCGACCCGTTGTGCCGGATCACGTCCTTCCTGTGGCGATGACCACTGGGCTCTTCCAGTATGTCGGTGAACACGTTGAAGACTCTGCCCTTGAACGCCAGTTTGGAGGAAACCAGCTTCGGAGCCTTGGGCTTGGCGAGTCTCGACGCCGTCTTCGTCTTGCGCGCGACGGGCTTGCTGGATTTGCTTGGTTTTGCAGACATGAACCTACGGTATCATCCTGCATCGGGCCAGCAAATGGCGCATCCAATCGGATGCGTGTTCCAATCGATGGGGGAGTTCTTCGTGCCGGACCCGACGGCCGAAACACTCGCCTCAAGTTCCCAAGGACTGTGGATGAGCACTGAGTGTTACCCCATCGCGACGCTGCTGCACACCACCAGGCTCTTCCGCGACTTCCTCGCAATGGGCGACAGCGCTGCCGACGCTCCGCTGCGCCACTGGTACGGAGCCGAGCCGCTCGGCCGCGCATGGATGCAGCCCGCCGCTCCTTCCGCCAACGCCTCCGCTCTTGCCGATGCACTCGAACGTCAAAGCCTCTCCTTCGGAGCCGGTCCCTCCACACTCGCCAACATCGCAAAACTCCGCACCGGAGCACGAGCCGTCGTGACCGGCCAGCAGGTCGGCCTGCTCGGAGGCCCGCTGCTCACCCTGTTCAAAGCCGCCACTGCAGTCGCCCGCGCGAAACAAGCAACTGCGACGACAGGCGTTGAACACGTTCCCATCTTCTGGCTCGCCACCGAGGACCACGATCTCGAAGAAGTCGACCAGGTCTCGCTCCTCACCAAGACCTCGGTCGAAACTCTCCGTCTCGGTGTGAAGTCCCCGCACCACGCCGCGCCCGTCGGCAACATCCCTCTCGGAAGTTCCATCGACGCACTCCTCGACCACGCCAGCGATCTCCTCGGCCACGTGCCCATCTGCGACCTCCTTCGCGAGTGTTACAGCCAGTCCTCCACCTTTGGCAGTGCCTTCGCGCGCCTGATGACGCGGCTCTTCGGCGATCACGGCCTCATCGTCATGGACGCCGCCAGCCGCGACTTCCACGCTCTCGGCGAATCCGCCCTCCGCCACGCCATCGAACACGCGGAAGAATTCGAAGCAGCCCTCCTTAGCCGCGCCACCGAGCTCGAATCCGCGGGCTACCATGCGCAAGTCCTCGTCAAGCCCGGCGCTTCACTCCTATTCCTGGTCATCGACGCAAACGGCTCGCAGGAGCGCCACGCCCTTCGCCGCTTGCCGGACGGGACGTGGAAGGCAGGGGCAGGGAACTCGGCGCAAAGCTTCACCACCGCCGACCTTCTCGCCATCCTCGATCAGGCTCCCGAACGCCTCAGCCCCAACGCACTCCTTCGCCCGGTCTTTCAGGACACCATTCTGCCGACCACCGCGTACATCGGCGGCCCGGCGGAGGTTGCCTACTTCGCGCAAAGTTCTGTCCTCTACGAGCAAATCCTTTGCCGGACCACGCCGATCCTTCCGCGCCTCTCCGCCACGCTCATCGAACCGGCCATCGGAGCGGTGATGGCCCAGCACGAGGTCAGCCTGCCCGACGCCATGCAGGCCACAGACGAACTCGCCCAACGCCTCGGTGCGCGCGCGATGCCTATCGAAGCCAAGCGCCGTCTTGCCGCGGCCGGAAACGCCCTCGACGAAGCGCTCACCGCTGCGCAGGACTACCTCGGCACCCTCGACGCCAGCCTCGGCAAGTCCGCCGAAGTCTCCGCCTCCAAGATGCGTTACCAGATGGACCGCCTGCGCCGCCTTGCCGCGACTTTCGAACTCAACAAGGAAGCCAGCCTGCGCAAGCACGCCGAAGCCATGACTCTCCACCTCTTCCCCGAAGGTCACCCGCAGGAGCGCGTTATCGCCGGTGCCTGGTTCCTCGCCGCCTACGAGGCGATCCACCCCGAGTCCCCCACCGCCGCTCCCGGCACTGGCCTGATCGCCCGCCTGGTTGAAGAAGCCGCCAGCCAATGTCCGGGCCACATCGTCATCCGCCTTTCCCCAACCCCTCAACAGTCATAAAATGGTCTCCGACGAAGAGGAGAACCAATATGGGCCGGTTGACCGACGAACCATTCGAAATAAGCTGCCCCGACTGCGGCGCGATGCTCAAGATCGACCCGATGACGCGCGCCGTCATCGCTCATACACCAGCGCCACGCAAGCGCATGTTCGAGGACTTTACCGATGCTGCCAAAGCCCTCCGCGAGGCCGACGCGCGCCGCGACTCCATCTTTGCCCAGGCCGTCGACGCCCACAAAAATAAAGATGACCTGATGGCCAAGAAGTTCGACGAGGCCGTCAAGAAGGCCAAGGAGGGCCCAATGACCGACCGTCCTCTCCGCGATTTCGACCTGGAATAAATGGCCCCCCGCACCCCCCGTACTTAAGTCCTAAAGTACATCCAATAAAGGACTTAGGCCTGAATAAATGGTATATACCATCAGGCAAAGTATTCATTCCATTAGACGTGTATAGCTAAAGTATCTGGAATCTTATAGTTATGACAAGTTCTCACTGTCTTGTGGACTGAGAGGTACAGGGCCAGGCACGGGGCCGCGCTCCTGTTGCTCCTTCTTTAAGGATATCGTGCGTGTCAAGCGCCGCGCTGGTTGGTAATGGGTTGGTAATGGGTCAATCTGAAGTAGATGACCGACCGACGTTTCCGAGAAGCGGACATTGCAGGCAGTTGATCTGTTCTGAGTTTTGTAATTTGCTCGGAAGTCTGCCCTCAGAGTTGCCCTCGAAGGACTTGCATGTTGCTGAAGAACCTGAGAACATTTCGGGCATGATCAAGGCAATCACAATCGGATGGCAAAGCAAGATCTTGGACTGCCTATTGTTCGTGTCGCTGATCATTTTTTCGCATTCGGGGACGGCTTGGATCGTCTTCCCATCACTCCTGCTTGCTCAGACTGCGATTGCCTTGGTTCTTATATCTCGCGGTCGCACGAAAACGTCGTTTTCAAATAAAGGCCCTCTCACAGAGCGAAGTTAACCCGAACTCCCGGCTTCCGGGAGTTCGCTACATCCTTGCTCCAAATTTCTCGATTTCCTGGACGACGTGGAGTGCGCGGAATGTATTTCAACAAAGAACGATTGCGCCTCTACTTCGTTGGCCTGCTTGTCATTCAAGTTCTGCTCTGCGTAGGGCATTTGTCGTTGATGCGGACTGGATGGGTCGACTTCCGCATTTATTACACCGCCGGACACATGGTTCACACCGGCCACCTCTACGACTACGGAGCCGAGTTGGCCGCACAGAACGCACTGGTCAGCCCAATGCGATATGCGCTTCCATTCATGTACCCTCCCTACACGGCTCTGCTGTTCGTCCCGTTCTCTCTGCTCAGCTTTCGAGCGGCCTACGTGGCATTCTTTGTCGTTAACCTCTGCCTATGCGGGGCCTGCGTCCTCGTTATGCGCCCGTACGACTCTGCGCTTCGTGCACGATGGGGGCCATTGACACTGCTGCTATTCCTGTCCTTCATGCCCCTGGGGGTGACGTTGGGGTTGGGTCAGATGGCAATTCTTCTGCTGCTGTTGTATTGCTCCTGCTTTGCTTCAGTTCAGAACGGGAGGCCGTTCCTTGCCGGAATGCTCCTGTCCCTGGCGCTCATGAAATTCCAGATCGCTTTGCCCGTGGCGTTGCTGTTCCTTCTTTGGCGTCAATGGAGATTCGTGGCGGGGTTCGCGTCCGGAGCCGTCGCGCTTACCCTTATCTCGATCCGCATAACGGGAGTCAGGGGCTTTTTAGACTATCTTCCTTCCATCTTCTCCATACACGCTTCGAGCGAAGCGAAGTATTTGAGCTACCCCGAACAGATGCCTAACCTGTACGGCTTTTTTCACGCCATAAACAGTGGAAAATGGGGATTTGTCGCCACAATCATCTGCTCACTGCTGGTAATCATGTGGGCGGCGACGCGCAAACCCTCGCTGCCCCTCGCGCTGCTGGCAGGGCTACTTGTGAGCTACCATCTTTACCCGTATGACCTGACACTCCTCCTTTTGCCGATCATCCTTGTCCTCAATGCCGAATTAGATTCGGGCACTGAGCGTGCGGCCTTATATGCGAGCTTGTTTATGCTGTCACTGGCTCTGTTTGGCCCTATGATCCCTGTCGAGTTTCTTCACCTGCTCGTGATCCCGGTCGGAGTCCTGTTCGTATCCTTAGGGCAGGTAGGCGCCATTCGGTCGGTAGAAATTGCGACATGGTCGGACCGCCATTCGGACGTGGATCAGACTGCCGTAATCTCGACAACATAGAAACGATCAGGGTTTGCTCTGAACTTTCCGCAGTACTGGGCGGGCTCAACCGGTCGGTGCAACGCCAAACAGCCGCATCGAGTTTACGGGACGCCTTTCTCGTTTTCTACTGAACAGCGATGCGGCGGAGGACGGTGATGGGGATGGAGCCGTCGGGACGAGGGCTGACGCGCCAGCTTAACGTCTCGCCCTTCAGTTCGTAGTCACGGACCACTGTTGTGTCGTCGTTGTTCGGATAGGTGCTGCGATCGACATGGATCGTTACCTTGCCGGCGGCGGTGTCGACGGAATAGGTGCCAAAGCTGCAACTCGAGCTCAGTTGCGCCTCTTTATATTCCTCGAAGGTGCCCTTCTCCCGG
>DASWCA010000263.1:0-6680 GCA_036390355.1 Acidobacteriaceae bacterium | reverse complement strand
TCGCCGAAGACCATCGCCCCGAGCCGCCCATTGCCGACCGGCAGCGCATCCGGCCATGTCGCCGCCGGCCGCGCAAAGTGCAGCACGTACCGCGAAGACTGTTCCGGCTCTGCGCTCGGCGCACTTGCCCATCCGCGCCGTTCCGCCAAGGCGGTCGCAACTGCGGCCGTACCTGCCAGGAATCGCCTGCGGCTCACGCGACTTGAAGAAATCGTCATCCCGTCTCATTCCATTCAATCATTCAACTTCGAAAACGCAGTCTTACCGAAAATCAAAGCTCATAAATCATCGCAGAATGAGCCTCGACCAAGACGTCCCGCGAGCGTGCAATACGGACTTCGCCAAAAACCGTACCTTCCGTACTCTCAAGTCCCGGACCACTCAGTCTCATTGCACTCGCTCCGACTCGCGAAGGCAACTCCACGCCGATCGCCGCGTCGGTCTTATTGATCATCGCAACGCGGCGGCGCGCTTTCTCTTCCACAACGTACGCCGTCAACTTTGCTTCAGCGCCGGTCAGCGTCGAAGCCAGGACCGTCGCTCCCGCAAATTGTTGCCCAAACTGGATGCCAAAATACTCCGGCCTTCGCGTAAATCCTGTCGACGGTGCGCCAACGATCGGCGCATAAATCCCATTCCCGCCACCATGCAGATTCACGCCACTCCATCCCAACGCGGCAAAATGCAGCACCAAATCCGCGCACCACAGCGCCGACGCCAGCGTGTTGGACACTCCGGGCTGTCCGCCGTTCCAACAGGAATTCCCCTCACTCATCCGAAAAGGAAGTCCCGCAGTCATCATCGCCTTCGCCACCGCAGCGAATCCCGCAGCATGCATGGTCGCCTGCTTCGGGTCCGGTTCAGCAAGCTGATCCAGTGTTGCTCCCGGACTGCCCGCCGGCCCCATCGCGTAGTAATGCCCCGTCAACAGGATCACATCTTTATGCTTCGGCGCTTCCTCCGCGAACGCTGTGAGATACGTGAGCTTGTTCGAGATGTCTGGCCCCGCAAACTTCGCCTCCGGCGTGATCGCGACCACCGCGTCATGAAATTCGTTCCACTCCTTCAAGTAATCCGCTGGCCAGTAGCTCGCCGGCCGGTACCGGTTGCGAAAAGAATCCGGCTCGTTGCCAAGCTGAAACGCAACCAGCCGCGGTCCAAGAATACGATGCACCGCAGCCGCCTCGGCCGCCGCATTCTCCTTCGTTCCCTGCCCCAGGTTCAGCCCATACAAGCAGCTCCATCCGGTCGCATCCAGAAACGCGCGCAGATTCCTCAGAGCCAGCGCGGTCGTCACCGTCCCATGCTTCACGGTCTTGCTTGTGTCCGGCCCGAAGACCTCGAACGGCGGCGGCCCAGCCGGATCGGCATCGGAGTAAGTCGTAAACTCACTCGACCCTCCGCCAATTCGCAGATTCCCCATCGGTGAAAGTCCCCTGAACAGATCGATGAGCTGTTTGTTCGCGCCGGAAAAGAAGGCCGGATTGGCGAGTTGCGCCGACTCATACGAGAGCCCGGTGAAGTCCTCGGGTATTGTTGCCCCTCGTTTGCTCGAGTCGATCTCAAGCCTTACCTTGTTCGCGCTTTGCCCAAAACCCGGCAGTGAAGTCATCATTCCTGCTGCCGCCAGCTCCGCCAGAAAACGCCTGCGATTCATCGCGCGGCTCCCACAGCCGAAGCCGGTGTCACCGTGAAGTCGAAGACGACTCGATGTGTCAAAGCGCCGACAGAAACAATCGCCTCTTGTCCGTTCGCTGAAGTCGAAATCGAGTTCGCCGCCACAGGCCGTCCCTCCATCTTCGCTTCGGAGACTTGCGACCCCGCCAACAGCGGCACATGCACAAATGTATCCGCCGTCCGCGCTCCCAGATCGACTTCAAGATGCAATGCCGTCGGCGAAGGTCGAGTCAGCTTCAGGCTGACCTCCGTACCCAGCGTCGTCGGTGTGCGGTCCACGGTGACCACTTCTCCGGGCTTGGCAAACCACTCCGCCGGTAGTCCAGAAAGTAGATGCAGTGTGGTCTTGCTGTCGTGCGTGGCGAGCACTTCGGTCCGTTCCTGCACCAGCATGTCGCGCAGCAGGTTCACCACATTCGCATTTCCCCAGGCCTCTGGCATATCGCCTGTGCCCTGGCCGTTCTGCCGGTTGCTGTGCGGAGTATCGCACGCCCGCTCCTTAGTCACATCCGTCAATATCTCTTCCTTGAATACATTTGTCGTGTAGGAGTGATTCAGCGCCGCTAACAGGATCCCCGCGTTCTTCTGGGCGTCGTCCCGCAGCAGGTAGGTCTCGCTCATATTCATGGACTCGCCCGGCCATACGCCTGCGGGTCCCGCCCATGCGACGTTGGTCGGCAGTCCCTGCGATTCCTCACTCTCTAGTTTGGCCAGCAGGCCGCTCACCAATGGATCGGTTGGAGCATAGAGTCCCGTCGGCCAGATCGCCAGGAATGTCTGCGAGTATGCGGCGTCGGGTCTGGTCGGCTGCGCTGGAAGATATGGGATCGCAGTTTTCTCGAGCTTCACCGACCGTTGCACCGACTCGCGGATGGCGGCGTCATAATCGCTGTATTCCTTATCCAGCCATGTTGCGTCGTCCGTCTTGCCGAGCACTCGCGCCGCCTCCGTGCTCACCCTTACTCCATACGCCGCAAGAAAATTATGCGAGTAAGAATGGCCCTCCGGAAGACCTGAATCCCCATACGACCACGGCAGCAGCCCGTACCAGTACGCCTTCTCACCGGGCTTCAACTCAGGCTGCGGTTCCGGCCTGCACTTCGACCCGGTAATCATCCGCCGAATCGGACGCGCTCCCACCGGAATCCCCGCAATGTCCTCCACCGACGTCTCCTCGCGATGGTCCCGCACCCACTCCGACGATCGCAGCAGATAAGGATAAGCCCGCGCCAGCCACGCCTTGTCGCGCGTGTACAGGTAGTAATCCCACGCCGCGCCCGCGTTGCCGCCGATGTTATCCCACGCCGGCCAGCCGCTGGTCGGAGGCCCGTCCCATTCGCCATCGTCGTTCATGATGTGGAACGCGTGTTCGACCGACTCACGCGCCGGCGACAACAGCCCCGCAACTTCGAGCGCACGCGCCTGAAAGTATTCGCCCCGTCCCCAATACTGCCGGTACACATCCGGCCCATCGAGCGCCCACAGATCGCCCTTCGCGTC
The DNA here is from genome assembly GCA_036390355.1 of Acidobacteriaceae bacterium. GTDB lineage: Bacteria > Acidobacteriota > Terriglobia > Terriglobales > Acidobacteriaceae > Edaphobacter. The sequence continues at coordinate 3,503 of DASWCA010000263.1, read as the reverse complement.
ATACTCGGTCAGAATCAGAACGTACGCAATCGACGAGTCGTAGAAATCATTCAGCGCCTGCTGCGGATAATGGACACGCGCTCCCCGAATCCAAATTCCATCCCACTGCGCCACGGCCTTCGCCAGCAGAGCCTCGCCGGCCAGCGAAGACATCTCAGGGTTCCGCTTAGCGGACCACTCGTACGGCAGCTTCAGCCAAATTGTCCTGGACTCATGCGCTCCAACCGTTGCGCGCAACGCCAGCGTCAGTCCGCCATCCTCAGGCGTCACCGTTGCGCCTCCAGCGTCGGAGACGAGCGCGACGTCTTCTCCGGCACCTGTGATGAGCGCGCTGCCATTCGCACGCCCCGGCAGGTTCCTCTCCCGCCCGCTAAGCCTCAGCACAAAACTTGCAGCGGACATCCCCTCATTGGTGAACGTCAGACGAATCACGTCCAATCCCTTCGCGCCCGAGTTCGCAGTCGGCAGCACGCTCACATCCGCCTCCGGGTCGGCCGAGAACGCCAACTCCTCCAGCCTCAACTCACCATCCGAAAGCTTCGTGACAATGAAGGGATACCGGCCCCGGTACAGTGTCTGCGAGTCCATCTTCAGCGCTGTCTCGCTTCCACCGGTGACCGCAAACGGTTGGATCGCCAGCGCCCCATCCATCTGGCTCGAAAATCCGATCGGCACGTCGAGCGGCTTCCTCTTCAGCGACCATTGCGACCACTTCAGCGATCCGCTCTTCTCCACCGTCGTCTTGTGCGACCCCATCGGCAGCCCAATCAGGCTTTGAGCATCCGAATTCGTATACCGATGGTCGATCTTGATTTCATCCTGCAAACCATTGCTCTGCGACCAAATGGGCAGGGCAAGCAAAAGGGAACCTATAGTCAGGGAAACGAGATTGCGAATGGATGGGGTCAACGCGGAGCTCTCTTTATGTAGCTGGGGGAAATGACTGCCGATGAGATGAATTGCACGTGAAGTCTATACGCAACTTTCAGTTCAGTACAGTAGGTTCCATTCTGTGATCCGCCGGGGCGGACAAGCCGCGTTTCCCCGCCCCTGTACAATTCATCCGGCTAGGAATGAGCTGTAAATAGGGGTGGAAATTGCCGGTTTTGATTGAATCGTCGGGCAAGCCGCGAAGTTCGCGAATGCGGAGGACGCTTATCGCGGTCCTCGTTCTGATTGGCGGAATATTCTTTGCGGGCCGCACCGCGTTGTCGTATTGGGTGGACCTGCTGTGGTTTCGATCGCTCGGCTACGGCGACGTATTCTGGACGACGTTGCACCTGCAGTGGGGGATCTTCGCGGTCTTCGCAGCAGCCACATTCCTCATCTTGTACGCTGCATTCTCAGCACTCAAGCGCGCGAATCAGGTCTTTCTGCCCAGCGATCATACGATTGTGCTGGGCGGGCAGCCAGTCAATCTTTCAGTCGAGCCGGTTTTGCGGATCCTGGCGGTTGGCGTTTCGCTTGTCATTGCGATTGGAACCGGCGCGACCGTGGCCTCGGATTGGCCGACGCTGGCGCTGTTCTGGTACGCACCCACTGGAGGCGTTGCCGATCCCATCTTCGGCAAGCCATTAAGCTTCTTCCTCTTCACGCTGCCCGCGTGGCAGGCCCTCGCCGGCTGGTTGTTTACGCTCGCGGTTGTAACCTGCGTGGCTGCACTTCTGTTCCTGCTCATTGCCGGCGGGACGCGTGCGCTCGACAAGCGGCGCATCACCTACGATGCCTCGTCGCCGTGGCGCGGACCATCGATCACCATCGCGTTTCTCCTGCTGGTGCTCGCGCTGTATGTCTATCTCGATCGATTCGGGAGAATGACCGAGCACCACACTATCTTCGACGGCATCACCTACACAGATGCCCACGTGATGCTCAATGGGCTGCTGCTGGTATGCATTGCGCTGGTGGTCGGTGCCGGAATTGCAGTCGCGAATGCGGTGCGAAGGCCGCGTGGATCGCTGTTGGCGGCCGCGGTTGCTCCAGCGGCGATCTGCTATGTGTTGCTGGGCGTAATCAGTTGGTATGTCGGCAATTTTGTCGTCAAACCGAACGAGTTGGTTCGCGAACAGCCATACATTGCCAACAACATCAATATGACTCGCCAGGCGTATGGCCTGGATAAGTTCTTGCAGCGCGAGTTCCCTGCCGAGACAACAGTCGACGCCGCAGACCCGGCGAACAATCAGGCCACGCTGCAAAATATCCGGCTGTGGGACTGGCATGCGCTGCAGGACACGCTGCGCCAGGTGCAGGAGATTCGCACCTACTACGACTTTCCCGACATCGACATCGATCGATATGAGATCGGCGGACAGTTGCGCGAAGTGATGCTGGGAACGCGCGAACTGAATGTCGAGAAGCTTCCTGAGAGCAGCCGCAACTGGATCAACGAGAAACTCGTCTACACGCACGGATACGGAATCACTATGAATCCCGTCAACGGATTCACGACGGAAGGGCTGCCGACCTTGTTGCTGAGCAATATGCCCGTGCAGAGTTCCGTGCCGGGATTGAACGTGACGCGGCCTCAGATCTACTTCGGCGAGCTTACCGATACCGACGTGTACGTCAAGACCAGGCAGCAGGAGTTCGACTACCCGCAGGGCCAGACCAATAGCCTGACGTCCTATCAGGGTACCGGCGGAATCATACTCGGCGGATTTCTGAATCGCATTCTTCTCGCCATCGACCGCGACGATCTCGGAAAACTTCCCTTCAGCGACGATGTGAATTCGGATAGCCGCCTGCTGATGCGCCGGAACGTCCGCGAGCGTGTAGCGGCGCTGGCGCCCTTCCTTACCTTCGATCAGGATCCATACATGGTGGTCGGCGACGACGGGCGGCTCTCGTGGATGATGGATGCGTTCACAGCTTCGGATAACTATCCCTACTCGAGTCACTACACGGTAGACGGAAATTCGATCAACTACATGCGCAACAGCGTCAAAGTGGTCATCGACGCGTACAACGGAACCACTACCTTTTACGTGTTTGACACCGACGATCCGGTGCTCGGCGCGTATCGCCGCATCTTCCCAAGCCTCTTCAAGGATGCTGCGCTAATGCCCGCGGATCTGCGCAAGCATGTGCGCTATCCGGAGAAGCTATTCAAGCTGCAGGCAGAGGTCTATGGCCTGTATCACATGACGAATGCGGGAGTCTTCTTCAACCGCGAAGACCTGTGGACGGTCGCTACGGAAACCAGTCTGGGCAGCGATGGTCAGCAGACGGTGCAGCCGATGCAGCCGAACTTCGTCCTGATGAGGCTTCCGGGAGAGGACGGTGTCGAGTTCGTCGAGATTCTCCCGTTTACGCCGGCGAACCGGAACAATCTGATCGGCTGGATCGCGGCTCGCTGTGATGGCGCACACTACGGCTCGTCCGTGGTCTACGACTTTCCCAAGACGAAGCTCGTGGACGGCCCGCAACAGATTGAGTCGCGCATCGATCAGAACGCTCAGCTCTCCGGACAACTGACGCTGTGGAACCAGCAGGGCTCGCAC
>DASWCA010000262.1:0-4112 GCA_036390355.1 Acidobacteriaceae bacterium | reverse complement strand
CGACGCCCGCGATAATCCCAAGTCGCTCATCGCCGGCATGCCGATCCTCGAAGTAGACCGCGCCCGAAGCGTCATTGTCCTGAAACGCGGCCAGGGGCGCGGCTTCTCCGGCCTGGAGAACCCGCTCTTCTTCAAGGCGTGTACGTCCATGCTTTACGGCGACGCCAAGGCCAGCCTGAGCCACCTCGCCCAGGCTATCCAGCACGTGTGAATTCTGCCGTCATGCAATGAGGGGTGTGTTGACGGTCTGTGAAACTGACCCGCAGGGATCTACATTACGATCTGCTTGTCCTCGTACTGCCGGAACGGCGAACCCTGCCGCTCCAACTCCTGATCGGTCTCGTAGTTGTCCGCGACGCCCTCGGACGAGGCCAGTCGAAGCTCTTCCAGCAGCCTCCGCTCGTCGAACAGCCGGTGAATCGCATCCACTGCCGCAGCGAAGTTCGCCGCCGCAACCGGGCGCGAAAAGTAATATCCCTGTGCCTCGTCGCAATTTCGCCGAGCCAGAAACTTCAAGTGATCCGGCGTCTCGACTCCCTCGGCAATCACCTTGATGCCGAGGTGATGCGACATCGCTACGATCGTCCGTACGACTGTCGCGGCGTTCGGTTCCGTCACTGCCTTCATCACGAAGCTCTGATCGATCTTCAGCCGGTCAACCGGATACTGCAACAGGTACGAGAAGCTGCAGAATCCCGTGCCAAAATCGTCGATAGCCACCCGTGCGCCCATTTGCCGAATCTGTTGAAGCTTCTCCAGGTTCGACGCCGAGTTGATCATCAGCGTGTTTTCCGTCAACTCCACTTGCAGATTCTTCGGCGGCAGCCCGCTGTCCTCCAGCGCCTCTCCGATTACCTGCAGCAGATTGCTCTGTTCGAACTGCCGCGGCGACAGATTCACCGACACAGAGAGATCCATGCCCAGGTCGTCGCAGATAGCTTTGGCCTGCTTGCACGACTGCTTCATCGCCCACTCGCCAATGGCCACGATCAGACCAGTCTCTTCTGCGAGCGGAATAAACGTCGCAGGCGAGATTACGCCCAGCTTGGGATGATGCCAGCGCAGCAGAGACTCCATCCCGATCACGCGGCCCGTGGTCAGCGAGACCAGCGGCTGATAGTGCAGGAACAACTCCTCGCGCATCAGCGCATGGCGCAGCGCCGTATCCATCGACAGGCGGTCCTGAGACTGCTTCAGCATCGCATCCGCGAATACCTGGTATTGATTGCGGCCGTTCTCCTTCGCGGCGTAGGTAGCCGCATCGGCGCGCTCCAGCAGACTGTCCACATCTTCTGCAAAGTCGGGATAGACGCACACTCCGACACTGGCCGTGAGGTTGACTTCCATGTCTCCAACCAGCGCGGTGCTCGACACGCGGTCGACAAGTCGCTTTGCACATCGCTCCACATCAACCAGGGTTGCAATGTGCGGCATCACCACGACGAACTCGTCTCCGCCAAGGCGTCCAAGCGTGTCCGAGCGACGTAGCGACTGTTTCATGCGCTCCGCCATTCCAACCAGCACGTCGTCGCCCGCGCGATGGCCCAGCGAATCGTTCATCCGCTTGAAGTGGTCGAGGTCGATCACGAATACCGCCACCTTCCGCCCATGCAACATCGCCTTCTCAATCGCTTCCGCAATGCGCTCTCGCAGCAACGTGCGTCCGGGCAGTCCGGTCAACTGGTCGTGCGACGCCATGTGGTTGAGGTAGGTCATCAACTGCTTTCGTTCTGTGATGTCCGACGCAATCGCGACGAATCCACTTACGTCGCCCAGCCCGTCCATCACGGCCGTGACCGCGACATGAACCGGCAGGGTCGAACCGTCGTTCCGGATGTACGTCCACTCCCGTTCGTCGACTTCACCCTGAACAGCTTTCGCCGTCAGCAGCTCGAAGCCTTCCATCTCCGGCTCGCTCTTTGGAGTCGCCTCGTCCGAACGCCGGCTCAACTCATGAGGATCGTGGAGCGCAGTCAGCCCAAGTTTCCCCACCATGTCAGCGCGCGCATATCCAGTCAGCCGTTCGGCTGCACTGTTCATCGCCCGAATCACACCCTGCGCATCCGTCTCAATAATGCTGTACGGCGCGTTCTCAAAAACCGAGTTGCTGAAGTTCGACAGGCTCCGGTAGCGCTCTTCGCTTGCCCTGATCTCAGTTGCATCGCTGGTCGTAATCGCCACGCCATCGCCGAGCTTTGTGACCCTCTGTCGCAGCCATATCTCCCGGCCATCCTCCAGAACCAGCGAGAACTCGTCACTCAGAGGCTCGCCCGTCAGAACTACTTTGCGATATTTATCGAAGAGCCCACTCGTGCGATTGGTAGGGAACAGCACGCACATATTCTGCTTCAGCAGGCTTCTCCGCGGCGTCTTCAATAACTGCTCGGCATAGGAGTTCACGTAAACATAGCGAAAGTCCACGATATCGTGGGCAGAATTCCGTACGGAGTCGAAGATGAAGAAGGCGTCAGGGCTGGTCTCCGCGGCAGCAATGAATCGGGCGTGCTCTTCGCTTGTCCTGCGGTGGGCCGCTGCCTGGTTCCTCTCCCGCCACACAAGGAGGACCGTTACCAGGAAAGCCGTGGCCCAGATCAAGACATTGGCGGTTGGGGATGTGGAAGGACGGCGTCCCTCGGCAATCCGCACCACCAGGATGAGAAGCGCGGCAAATCCTGCGGTCAATCGGATCAGCTGAGCACGTCGATAGCCCTTAAACTGTTTGATCAAAACTGCCTGCCTTCCATTACCCGGCTGTGACTGGAGTCTGGTCACACCTCAACTGCCCAAATAGCTGGGATAGCTCAGGTTCGAGCGTCGAAATCAAGGCTAGCATCCGTTATCTCGAATGAAACTCACCGACATGGGTTCTCGGCTACAACTTATATGCCATTCCAAGTCCTCTGGAATGTGAGTGGTTAACGGTCCCGTGACCTGTTATTGACCTACTCTCGGGGAACCGTCGCTGCCATCCACCCATGCAACTGCATCCAGTGTTGCAAGAGCGTCGGCCAGACTTCCAATTCGGCCAATCCCTTCAGATTCTGTCCCATACCAGTGCCATGCGGACCGAGTTCGAAGATATGCAACTCCACCGGGACTCCGGCGCGCTTCAGCGCATCGTAGTATGCGGTCGAATTCATCGAATTCACCGTCTGGTCTCCCGTCGTCGAGTATATGAAGCTCGGCGACGTTTCCTTTGTGACGTGCCTCACAATCGATATCGTATCCAGCATCTCAGGCCTGGGATTGTCGCCCACCAGCGACTCCATATTCCCCGTTCGCGGCACGGAAGACTCCATGCTGAGCCGGGCATACGAGAAGATCGCGAAGTCTGGATGCTCGCTCACGCGCTCCACGGGATCGATGGCGCTCCGCATGCGCTCGTCCGGCGCAGTCGCCAGGTAGCCGGCCAGGTGGCCGCCGGCCGAGAAGCCCCAAACACCGATCTTATTGGGATCGATCCCAAACTCCACGGCATGACTGCGGACATAGCGCACAGCGCGTGCGCCATCCAGCATTGGAACCGGATACCGGTAGGTCGGCGACAGCCGATATTGCAGCACGAACGCTGCGATGCCGTGCGTTGCCAACCACTTCGCCTCTACCGCGCCCTCTTTTTCCATGACCACGTGCGTGTACCCGCCGCCGGGAAGCACGACAACCGCCGAGCCGACACTTGGGCCGGAGGCTGGATAGAAAAACAGCTTCGGCACATCGCCTGACGCCGCACCCTTCGCCATCGGTGCGCCGCCGATCCAAAGCGTGATCGCCCGGGCATAGCCGGAAGGAGGCGGATCACCAACATTCGGTCGCAATTGCTGCGCACCGTTCGCGCGGGCCGAAACCAAAAGAATGAGTGAGAGAAAGGGGATGCGGTTCACCATGCCAGCATACAACTTCGATCAGCCCCGGATCGAAAATTTGCGGTGCCCACAACCGTTTGTCGCAAATTCCGTCTATGGTTCTAGAGATGAATCTCACAGGGAAATTCCGCGCCGTCTTTTCGGCCATATTCCTGATCCTGGCTGCGGGACGTGCCGTGCCTTTGCCGGCACAGCCGCCCGTCCCTGCCACCCACGCCCCCAGCGCCGATGCGTCTCAGGTGAACCTCA
>DASWCA010000261.1:0-1745 GCA_036390355.1 Acidobacteriaceae bacterium | reverse complement strand
GGCGACGCCCTGGCATCCGGCGAGAGCGGCGGCGACGATTGCGAGTGCGGCCAGACGTCCGGTGCGGGTCGCGAGATGGAGGCGGTGGAGAATCATGCCGAGCTATCGCGACCGAACAGGGTTTCTCGAAAACGAGGGTTTCTCGAAACCTGGGCCGGCGGAGCGACGATAAGGGAAACTCTACCTGATTTTGGCAAGGCGAGGGGCGAGAAAGGCCCAGGGTGACCCAAAAGTGACACAAAAGTGACATCGGGCGGGTGGGCCGGCCTACTGGTCGCACTGACGGACGCTGAGAACGGGACATGGGGCGTTCAGGAGGATTTCGACGAGACCGGTGCCGAAGACTTCGCGGGCAAACGAGTTTTTGTGAACGCCGAGAGCGACGAGGCCGACGCTCAGCTCACGCGCGATCCTGCAGACCGTCTTGCCTACGGGGCCTTCGGAGATATGGATATCTGTCCCGGGTGGCACCAGGGATTCGATGTTGTTGCGGATCGCGCGGACGGCCTCGGGACAGGTTGCGCGGGGCACGGCCCGGATCACCGAGAGCCTGGCGCCGGTCGTTTGCTGGATGCCGAGGGCGAGCGAGAGGCCGCAGAGAGTCTCGGGGCAGAAGTCTCCGGCGAAGAGGATGTGGCGCGCGCCCTTCTCGTCCCAGTGGGGCAGGTGGCATGCAAATCCGACGGTTAATACCGGAATGGTGATGGATCGAATGAGCCGTTCCGCCGTGGAGCCGAGGAACATTCCATGAATCCCGCGGCCGCCGTGCGTCGCCAGGACAAGGAGGTCGATGGATTCATCGTGCAGGATGCCTTTGACGTGCTCGAGGACGCTACCTTTGCGGAGAAGCGTTGTGCAGGGGATTCCTTGTTTGGCAACCAGCGTTTGCAGCTTATCGAGATCGGCTCGGAGGTCGGCCTCTATTTCCAGCAATGCTCCAGGGAGTATGGTGGCCATTCCTTCGCTGGTGGGATGGGACATGACGTGAACCAGCCACAGCGAGGAGTGATAGATCTTCGCGATGTCGATGGCGCGGTTAAGGGCCGACGCAGTGGCGTTCGAGAAGTCGATGGGGACAAGGATCCGGTTGGCGTGGGGGAGGCGGATGGGGACGGGAAGTACGGGAAGTGGTTGGGTAGTCATGCCTCAACCTCCGGGATGATTATGCTCCGGGATTGGGCGGATTGTCAGTGGCGGAGGTCACAGTGGAAGTTGCCAGTTGTTCGTGCTCAGTTTTTTGGGGGTACCAGTGAGACGGCTGGCTTACAATTCGAGCGATCAGCTAGAGGACAAAGTTATGAGCATGAACCGGCGTGAGGCTGTGAAGTTGATTGCGGGAGCGGTGCCGGCTGTTGCCGGAGCGCGCGGCTTTGCGGCGCTGTCGCAGGGCGATGCTGGGGAGCCGGTGCAGAGGTTTGTGTTTGATGGCGTGTCGTCCGAGCTGCGGATTTCGATGAAGGAGTTGGGGCAGGAGTCGCCGGCGGACCTGTCGGCCTATACGCATTTGGTGATGGAAATGCGGATGAGTTCACCGCAGCGGTTGTTCCTTTGGATGTATACAGCGCGTGGACCGCGGGGCGTCTCGATCATCGGGTTTGGGCAGAATGCGTGGATGCGGGCGTCAGTGCCGCTGCAGTACTTCATCGCGCGCGATTCGATGGGCAATGACCTGGCGTCGGCGGGGAACCGGCGGAAGAGTTGCTGCTGGTATTCGGTGTGGGGGCCGTTTGGGGATTTGCATGCGG
>DASWCA010000260.1:0-3321 GCA_036390355.1 Acidobacteriaceae bacterium | reverse complement strand
CCGGGGAACACGATGGTGGGGACGCACATCAACCGGAACATTACGTGGGCTGAGATGGCGAAGCCGTTTATGACGTATGTTGCGCGGGTGTCGTACATGCTGCAACAGGGAAGTCCCGTGGCCGATCTTGCATATCTGCTGCCGGAAGGGGCACCTTCGACGATGCCGTTCTGGGGCGCGGGGCTGCGACCGGCGCTGCCTGCTGGATACGACTACGACTACATCAACACGGACATTCTGCTGCACCGCACCAGCGCATTGCCGGATGGACGCATTCATGTGGAGAGCAGTGCAGCGATGCATGGGATGAGCTATCGCGTGCTGGTACTGCCGCCGACCACGCAAATGACTCCCGAGGTGGCGCAGAAGCTGCATGAGCTTGTGGCTGCAGGCGCGACGATTGTGGGAGCACGGCCGATCAGTTCCCCGAGCCTGTCGCATGGTAGCGGTGCGGACGCGGAGGTGAAGGCAGTCGTCAACGATCTGTGGGGCGATATGGATGGTGTCACGCTGAATCAGCATTCCTTCGGCAAGGGCATGACGTACTGGGGTCTGACGCTCGGCGAGGTGCTCACGCGCCTCAAAGATCCGCAGGACTTCGCATCGAGCGGATCGCTGGATAATCCGCCGGCATGGGTGCATCGGCATACTGCGGATTCGGATATCTACTTCGTTGCGAATCAGGCGGATGCGCCCGTGCATCTCGACGCGCGTTTCCGTGTGACTGGTAAAGACGTGCAGGTCTGGCAGCCGATGGATGGTGTTGTGAGCGGAAAGCCTGTTGCCTACTCGACTGCTGCGCGTATCGACCAGCGCACCGGAAACCGCGAGCCTGGTCTGCAGCCTGCTTTATATGCGCCAGAGCCGGGCTTTTCCGTCGTGCCGCTCGACCTGGCTGAGCGCGAGTCTGTCTTTGTAGTGTTCCGTAACGCTACGTCTGCGCTGATGCGCAGTGCACCGGTTGCTGGTGAGACGAAACTCAGCACGTTGAGCGGCTCATGGACGGTTACATTTCCGCCGAACTGGGGCGCGCCCGCGAGTATTCAAATGACGAAGCTCACGTCGTGGACCGACAGCGCGGATGCTGGGGTTAAGTATTTCTCGGGCACTGCGACTTATACGAAGACCGTGCAGGCTTCGGCGTCGTGGTTCCGGTCGGGGCAGCATGTTTGGATCGATCTCGGCAAGGTACGCGACATCGCCGAGGTGAAGGTGAATGGCAAGTCCGCGGGATTGACGTGGGCGCCACCGTATCGCGTCGATGTCACTTCCGCGCTGAAGCCAGGGCTGAACAAACTGGAAATTGCAGTCACGAATGAGTGGACGAATCGCCAGATTGGTGACCGTCTTGGACCAGCCGACAAGCGCATTCTTTCGACGCCCGCTGCACCGGTTCGACCCGGCGGCGGAGGTTTCGGCTTTGGCCCACAGGTTCCGCTCGAGTCCGGATTACTGGGCGACGTGTCCTTCGTCGCAGAGCGAGGGCAGTAGGGCGCATCGGCGTCTTTAGGAAATTCAGCGGAACGCGATGCAGATGTGGCCCTGACGATCGCCGGGGCCACATCTACATACAGTCAACTACGAATTCGTCAGCCGACTTTGGATTCTATCGCTACGGGCTCGGGGCCTGGGGCGGCTCCGCCCTTGGTGTCGCCGGGCTTGCGGATGTCGATGCCGCCCTTGAAGTAGGCTCCGTCCTCGATCGAAATGCGCGCGGCGGCCACGTCTCCAGTGAGGGAACCTTCGCTGCGGATGTCGACTCGGTCGCTGGCCTGAATATTTCCACGCACCTTGCCGAGCACAACTACTTCGCGGGCCGTAATGTTGGCTGCGACCTGTCCGTTGCGGCCGACCGTAACGCGGTTGCCGGGAAGGCTGATCGTGCCTTCCACTTTGCCGTCGACGTAGAGCGACTCCGATCCAGTGACTTCGCCTTTGACGAACAGCGATTTGCCGATGGTGGCCTGCTCGCCACTGGGTGTGGCCGCGGAAGCGACTGCCCCCGTGGACGGTCTTGCCGTGCCGGGCTCGAAGGCTGCAGGCGACGAGGTTGGGGGAGCCGGACGCGCGGGCTCAGGGGTTGAGGGGGAGGTCGGTCCAGTCTGGTTCGGTTTCCACATGATTCGGTTGTTTCCTTTCCTGAATGCCTGAATGTGTCGTTCGTTTCCTGGGGGGCCGGCTCAACGTGGCGTTCGTCCGCACCAGCGTCAGCCGCAATGTCTAGGCAGTTTCACAATTATTACAGCATGCAAGAGTGTGATGGCCGTGGATGCCTTCAGAGGAACCACGCCAGGCGACTTTCTCTCCGGGTACAGCTCTGCGCCGCCGGGTGCGCTCTCATCACGATACTACTCCGCTCAGTTTCGCGGAAATGGGGTTCCTCTGCAAAACCGGGCAGTTAAGCCAGCCCACCGATTGGGATGGTCAAGGTCGCTGGATCAGCCAGAAACGCTGGGGACGCTGTTTTGAAAAGACTTCTTGTTTCCAGGTCGTAGACGGACTAGTCTGGCCCGCATGCAGACCTTCTCCTCCGCTCTCGTGCGACTGCTGATCTGGACGCTCGCCTTCCTGCCGTTTTCGTTTTCTTCTGTCGTTGCTGGCGCCGCTCCTCCGAAGGTTCATGTGGTCAGCCTGGGCGCTGTACGGAAGGTTCCTTACACGCCGCCTGAGGCCGCGTCCGCGCCGGACAAGCCCGCCGACCCCCTGACCCTAAAGATTCGGACGCTCTCGGTCGATGGGCGGCAGAAAGAGTGGACTACCGGTGAGGCCCACGATGTCACCGACCGCAGCTATACCATTCGGCGGGCGCTTCGGCTGAATGACGCTTTGCCGGGCGAGACTGCGGCCCGCTGGAGCTGGCAGCCGGGTCCATGGCTTCTGGTGGATCGCAACACAGGCCATATCGCCGCGCTGCATCTGCCCGACTTCGATGCGGCGGTGTCGCAGGTGGTCTGGTTTCGCGACTATGCGGCCTACTGTGGGACGGCGCAGACGGCCAAGGGCGGACTGTTGGCAATCGTCGCCCAACTGGGTGCGCGCCGGGCTGTGGTGCAGAAACAGATTGGCAAGTGGCCTCAGGCTGCGCCCACGGCACCGGTATGCAAGGCGGCCGAGTGGCAGCGTGCGCCCATGCGCGTCACGCTGCAGGCTACCGGAGGCGAAGCGATGACCTTCGATGTCGTGGGCACAGCGTCGCTGATCGAAGAGGGCGACGCGCCCGACGAGCCATAGCGCTTGCGGCAGAGCGGAACTGTAGCTAGTTCGCCGCTCCCGATATGTAGGCGTGCAGATGGCGGATCGTCTGCTCCTGCTCCGAAATCA
>DASWCA010000259.1:0-7976 GCA_036390355.1 Acidobacteriaceae bacterium | reverse complement strand
CGCTCTCCGGAGCGCGGCGGGCAAGCCAGAATGCGTGGATCTGCCTTGCAGCGGGTGCGATCCGGTTGACCCACTGCTGATGTCTGGCAACGGCGTCCGGCTGGTTGTCGACCAAGGTCTTCAGCTGGTCCCGGCCCTCTTCGGTGCCGTACAGTTCGATCGGCTCGAGCCACTCGGGGTGTGCCTCGCGTAGCGGCTCCCAACCCTTCGCGTCGATCGCCATACCCTTCACGTAGCCGCAACACCACTCGTCGATGATCGTGACGGCCGTCTGGTTGATGTGGTGCTCGTAGAATAACGGCTCATAATGTTCCGAGCCGCAGGACAGCATCAGCGCGATATCGTTGGCGTGCCGCATCAGAAGCTCAATGATGCGCTGCGCCTGCTTCTCGCTTTCGAATTCGGGCGCCTGTTTGCCCTCCTTCATGTCCCACACCCAGCACATCCACTCGGAAGGCAGGATCAACTTCGGGCCGGACAGCACCGCGCAAAGGAATCCGTCGAGCGTGCAGACGTCCATCGCCTCATCGAGCGCCTCCTCATCAAGCAGGAACTTGTCGAGTTCCGCGATCTCCTTATCGGACAGTGGGCCCGGCGAGGCTGTTCGCAGCCTTTGCACGCTCATTAGCCGTTGTCCGCCACGGAGATTTGATCAAGCGGTAACCGACGCAATCGAGTACTCGTGATGCAGTCCGTTGAGTACCGATCTTGAGAGCACCACAGGAATAGAAGAAGGGAGAACCGGGCAGCGTCTGCGAAGAGCTGGACAGCGATCATGATGAGCACAACCATGCGCTCATCATGCCATGGCCTGGCCCCGAAAGTCGCATCAAGCGCCTAAACTACCTCGGCGCGAATATTTGCGGAGCACAGTAAAATGAATTCATTCCAATCCCCTATCCATTACCTTGACAATGCCGGACGAGCATGAACATTCAGCCGATTGATCTAGCCTCTTTGCTGCAGGCAGTGACTTGGCCATTGATTGCGATCGTCGCGTTCGCTGTCTTTCGGCGCCCGCTGAGTGATCTGGTCAAAATCCTAGGCCAGCGCATCCACAAGGTATCCGTCGGCGGGGTGTCTCTGGAGCTGGCCGAGGTCTCCGAACTGAAGCCACACTCATTGGATACCGAGATCCGGCAGCTCGATGCGGGCCTAATGCCCCAGAGTGGGGCCACTGGTATTTCCGGTCTCCTCAGCCAGATCCAGCATGGCGGACAGCACAACTACATTGTGATCGATCTTGGCTCGGAGTCATCGCCGCGATGGTTGACCTCGCGATTATATCTACTGGCCCTGCTGATCGCCATGATCAATCGGCCGTTGTGCTTGGTCTTCGTCGAGACCGTTGGGGGCCTCCGCAAACGATTTCTGGGATTAGCTTCTCCAGATCGAGTGCGCTGGGCCTTGGCACGCCAGTATAGCTGGCTGGAATCGGCGAGCGCCGCGGCATACGCGATCCTTGGCGAATTTCAGTTCGATCCGGCAACTGGCTACCTTACCGAATGGCAAACGACCCAATTGACGCAACAATTCCTCGAAAAGATCAGGGCACAGGTTGCACCGGGTATTGCTGTAGACGCGGCAGAATGGGTTACTCTGCCCAACGGGGTCTATGAGCACGGCAAGTGGCTCGATGGAGCGCGGATCGAGCGTCTGCTGGGCAGCGATCTGAGTGCCTCGCGCGTCGTCTTACTACCTGACAAGCGTGTCAGTGACATAGCCGACGCCGTCCTGGGCCAGCAAGGACGCTTTGTCGCCATCCTGGATCCGGACAAGACATTTCGTGGCCTGGTTGATCGCTCAGCGGTATTGGAAAGTCTTGCAAGCGAGTTTTTGAGGGAGACGGACTTAAACAAGTCTTAGAACCGACCAACCGAGCAGGTTGTCCCCCCGCAAAAACCCTGTGCTCCGCAAAAACTCGATCCATACCTTCGCAATAACTCGATGCTGTTCGCGAACGCCCTGCGGTTCGTGACCCTGTAGTTGCGGAGCCCGAACTCAGCTAATGATGGCATCTAAAAACAATTCCCTGTTGTTTCCCTGATACGCGTTCCCATTTGCACTGAAAACAGGTGCTGCCGCCAATCTCCGCAAGACTGCGCGGCAAGGCCTAATCGGGAGGTCTTGAGATCGACACGTGTCCGGCCGAAGGCAACGCCAGGCGTCTCTACGTCGCCCGGTTGCCGAATACGTGGCGCATTACCACGCAGAGCGCAACCATCAGGGACTGGACAATCGACTGATTCAGGGGAACCTGAGCTCTTGCCGCAAATTCCCTTGTTAACAGGGAAAAATACAGGGAATTTCGCGTGTTTGGACCGTTCGGATTACGCCCTATTCCTTGTAAACCCGCGCCCAGAGCCAATCTTCAGCCATCACCCCTGCTTCGACACAAATCAGAACAGGGAATTAACAGGGAACGTATCAGGGAATTAACAGGGACTTATCAGGGAAAGAACAGGGAATTACTTTGGAGGCCAAACCATCGCTAGCGGAATTGGCCCCCGCAACAAACCGGGGCACGAACAGCAACCCGGCTCGACCGGTCTTAAAAGCATCGTTTGTTCTTGGACACTACGGGATTGTGCGTCTTGGCCGGGGGTCGCCAGACCAAGTCTGTTGGATCGGGTTTGCTATTGTGGGGTCAAGATGCCGCATAGGTCACAAGCAGCCAGATATCATCGACCGCGTCCTTCGAGAGCCGGTAAGGCGAAGGCGGCCCCTGAACATTACCTTGCGCATCTCGCACGAGAAGCTGCGACGGCAGCGCGCCGAGATTGCCGTCCGCGTTGTCCTTGCCTTCGATGGAAAACTGCCATGTGCCCAGGGTGTACACGCCCGGCGGGTTGATGTCGGCCGAGCTGAACTGCGCGATGGGCACGATGCCGAAGATGCCGTCCTTCTTAAGCAGCGGTTTGGCGCTGCTGAACGTCGTGCCATCTGTAAGCGGAGCACTGTCTAAGCTGAGCTGGAGCGCGCTGCCGTCATAGACGGCGCTGGGCGCGTCCTCGCCAAACTGGAGCGGCGTATCCTTGAGCTTGAGCACCACTTGAACCATCGAAACGTTCCACTTCTTGAGCCCCCGCGCGGTGAACGGGAAAAAGTCGGTCGTGAGCGCGAGCGCCAGCTTCTGCTGTGTCCCTGACGCCGGATACAGGAACTGCTGCCACTTGTCGGGGAAGTCATGGCGCGCGCTGAACAGCCGCACGCCACTTTCCGACGGCGTCGGCAACGCATCCGGTGGGAAGCCGCCGTCCCGCGCCGTATAGCGAAGGTGCAGGATCACGTCCGTGACGGTGTTGATGTCGAACGCGTTCTGGCTCGGCTTGAGGTCGATCTGCCAGGTGCTGATCGCGCCGCAACCCTCGAACGGCAGGTAGCGCTCGTCGCGCAGGGTCACTTCGAAAAGACCGGCGTCGTTCTGCGCGCTGCTGGTGACGATCGATTGGGTTGCCGCGAAGTCGTAGCGGAACCGCGAATCGATTCCCTTCCCCTCCGCGTAGCCGCCATCGAGCTTGCTGTTGGTGCGTACCTTGTTCGACAGGAGCGTGAGCTGAGCATTGACGCTGGTATACGGCCCGATGACGCAGGGAATGGTGACCGCCACGGACTTGATTCGGCGGAGATAGTGCCCGGGGAAGTCGCGATTAAACAGGCTCTCGTCAATGCTGACCGTGCAGGTGCCGGTCGCCTTGAGCGTGAGCAGCTGGAGCGGTGCCACCTGCGCCAGCGACACGTGCTTGGTGATCTCGAGCTCGCGCCGGTTCCGGTCGAGGAAGCCGGCATCCATGCGCCGCAGGTCGTAGTGCAGCCGCTCGCCTGCCAGGAGCCCCTTCTTTAAGCTGTCCCAATATCCGAATTGAATGAACGACGCCTGGGAATCGCCTGTCTCAAACTGGAACGTCTTCTCCGCCCGCTTGGCCAGGTCATAGGCGAGCTGATAGCTCTGGAAATAGATGGCCCCCGCCTGGGTGACCATCCAGTCGTAGAGGTCTTCGTTGGTGAACTTCCCATGCATGAAGTCGTCTACGGCCTGCGCGTTGGAGACTTGCAGGTCGTGGTTTTCCAGCTCCTTTTGCGCAATATCGAGGCGGATCTGCGCCGCGAGGATCTGCTTGCCGATCTGCTCCAGCTCCTTGGCCGCTAGGTCTTTTTGCAACGCCCACTCCTCGGCGCGCCGTTGATAGCCGCCCATGGTCGCGCTCATCGACGCGGCGGTGGTGAGATGTCCGGCGATGCCGCGCATCGCGCTGGCGATCGCCTGCAGCGAGCCGCCGATCTGCTCGCCGCCGAAGTTGGCGGTGATGGTGGGCGACGAGGTCATGCCCTCGATGCCGAGCTGGAAGTTGGGGACCCACTTGGCCAGCGACGCCGCTATCTCGTGCTGTGAGGCCATCTCGTGGAAGACCTCCGCGACACCGGTGAGCGCCAAGTGCGCCTGCTCATATGGGTTTGTGAACTGCCGGCTCGAATAATAAGCGAGGCGGATCTGCACCGTTTCCTGGGTCTTGAAGAGGCCGTCGAGCGCCGCCTGCGCGTCGTCGATTTGCCGCTGCTTGACCTCGCGCACGGCTTCGAGCACCGCCAGCTCCTGGCCCGAGCGGAGCAACGCCAGGCCCTCGGCGTCCTGCTTCTCCAGCGCCGCCAGCAGCTCGGCGCCGAGCGCCTTCACGTCGGCGCAGAACTCCAGCGCCTTGGGAAGCATCGTGGAGAAGCGATAATGCGGCAGCGCCGAGTTGATGTCCTGCAGCGCAGTGGCGATGTCCACGCCCGCCGCCTTGGCCTTGACCAGCAGGCCCACATCGAGCGGCGGCTCGAACAGCGGGAGCTGTTGGAACACGCCCTCGATATTGAGGCAGTGGCGAATCTTGTACAGCCGGTCGGCGACGGTATCCCAATAACCGAGCAGCTTGTCGTTGGGCGGAATGCAGAAATAAAGCACCATGCCCGGGGGAACGATCGGCTCGACCTTGGGCTTGCCCTGCTGCTTGAGGGGCACCCAGTTCTCCAGGTTGACCAGTTTGTTGGAGAACGCGTCGAGCCCGGGCGGCTTGACCAGGTCGTCATAGGTCTGCGGCTTGACCTCGCCGCGCGACGGGAGGATCTGCGGCTTGTCGCCGAGCAGCTCGGCGGCCAGGATGTAGAGCTGCGTCGCCTGATTGATGGTCTCGATGGTGTCCTGCCGGAAGAGCTGATCGCCCCAGGCGATCAGGTTGTCGAGGTACTTCATCACCACCGTCTTCTCGTAGGCGGTCAGGCGATGGCGGGCGATCAGGTGCGGATCGAACGGGTTGGAGCGCCAGTCGCTCACCTGTCGCTCGAGCGCATGGCGCGCGTCGATGTACTGCTGGTTCTGGCCCGAATAATCGAGCAGCGCGAGCAGCTCGTCGATCGGGTGATCTTGAATCGTCTTGAACGGGGCGAAGCGCCACACGTCCGGCACGAGCGTTTTCGGATCGATGGCGGCAGTGGGATCGAAGACGAAATGGTACCAGCGCTGCGCGTCCTGGAACTGCTGGTTGCGGCTCAGACGGTCCGCCACCAGCAGCGGCGCGTGGAAGAACAGTTCCCAGTTGTATTGCGCATAGGCGCCGCCTGCGGCGAACTCAACCTCCTCGCGCGGATAGGGGTGCGCCACCGCGTCCTGCGGCTGATATTTGACGTGGAAGACGTTGGTCGGCGGGTCGTCGACGAGCTGCTGGTTCTCGCGCTTGAGCAGCCCTGCGACACCCTCCTGGTTGAGCTCCTTGATGAAGGCGCCGACGTAGGGATGATAATGCGGATAAAACCGCCACAAGAAGGAATCATTGCTGGACGCTTGGTATTGATCGGGCGGATCGTAGGGCTGGTCGCTCGGCCCGTCGAGGATCAGCCCCGGATCGGCATTCTCCGGATCGGGCCAGAATTGCGTCTGTCCCGGCCCGACCTGCCGTACGATGAAATAATCGCGCCGCTCGTCATTATAAAAGAGGGCGGGGTAGTCAGTGAAGCCGGGGGCGGCTTGGGGCGAGAAGCTGAGGTGAAAGATGCCGGGTGTGGTGGCGAGCGTTTCCACCGAAGCCCCCGGCACGGTGCTGTTGAGCATGAGCTGGTCGTCTGTGTTCCACTGCTCGTCCTCCACGATCTGCTGGTTAGCGATCTGGAACCCCTGATTCGTCGGTAGATTGCTGAATGGCCTGCTGGGGTAGCTATTCTCGACGTAGAAGTCCTTCGCCAGCGCGCCGCCGGCGGATGGCACGACCCACCAGCCGACACAGTCCGGCATCCCGTAAATGGGGGCCACGCGGAATGCCGCGATCACCAGATCGTGTGCGTCGCCAGCGAACTTGCCCGGGAATTGGAACCCCATGTTGGCGCCATACGTGGATGAGAAATAGGTCTGATCGGGCGTGAAGTCGCCGCCCACCACCACTATGGGATCCTTATGCACCTTCTTGGGCGTCCATTTGCCGTTCTTGTATTCGCTCCAGGCAAGGTGGATCTCCAGCAAGGTTTTGGGCTCTGACGCATCGTTCGGCGCGTTCTGCGCCGGATCCTGGATGGTCTTGAAGATCGGCCAATACAGCCGCAGCCGGCGGTCCAGAATAGCCGGGACCAGATGGTCGCCGACGATGTCGACGTCAATCTTTTCCCAGGCGGTCCAATAGCTCTCGTCAACGCCGCGGCGATAGTAATAGGTGTGCGGCTCACCGTGGGTGCGGGCCACCACATGCAACCGATCGAATTCGGGTTCCCAATACATGGCGCGCAGGTCGAGCGCCGCCGCGGCGTCGAGCTTCTCCAGGTAATGCAGGAACGCGCTCTCCGCCTGATCGGCGGTCACCTCATTCTGCTTGAGCTCCTTCTCCAGGTCTTTAAAAAAGATGGTTTTGTCATCGCGTAGCTCGGGCTCGATCCAATTCTCCGGATACAGGAAGACCTTGCGGTTGGCCTCCCAGACGCGATAGTTGCGCATCCAGGTTTGCCACCAGGTCGCCTGGGGTTCTTTGAGCACGAGCGGCTGGGGCTGCTGATCCCGCTCGAGCGACATCGAGATGCGCTGGATGAACAACTGCACCGAGCCGATGGCCTGCTTGATGCGCGAGGTGAGCTGGCACGCGCTCATACCGACGTCGATCAGGTGGCGATCGAACAGCTCGTCCTCGTCGAGCCCATCGCGCGCCCGGAGATAGGAGACCAGCGCGGCGCGCTGCTTCTCGCGGAGGATGTCCTGCAGCGGCTTGGCTACTTTGAGCCATTCGTCGAAGCTGTAGCGCGCTTTGACGGCGTTCCTGAGATCGAGCGCTTCGGCCAGCTTTAAGTGCGGCGCGCGCCACGGCGACACTTTCGACGGGGGCATTCCCAGCCGCGCCAGCAGATCGAGGCAGGCCTTGACGCGCGCCAGACCGCGCTCGTCCTGGTAATCGGCGGGGAATTGAAGGCTCAATCCCTTTGCCGCCCCCACCAGGTCCTTCTCCGACCAGCCGGTGAGCTTGACGATGTCGCCGCGAAAGGGGACCATCGCGTCGACCTCGGCGAAGATATCGAACAGCGACGGTTTGACCCGCGGCAGGCTGTCGCGCAGAGCGAACAGATCGGCCAGCCGCTCCCAGGGCCCGAACAGCGCCGCGGCGCCCGGCTGTGGCGTGAGCGGGAGCTGCTCGAATTCCAGCCAGCCCACGCGCGCAGCGCGCGTCTTGCCATTGGCGTCGGGTGCGCGAATGGCAGCGAGCTCGTCCGCTTCGATGCGGAGCTTGCGGACGATGAGCGCCGATTTCTGAAGCAGGCGATAACCGTCGAACTGCGCGGCGAGTTGCGTGGGGTCGATAGGGCCGGCCGACGCGACGAACGTCGGGTTGAGGAAGAGATCGAGGTACACGCTTGCCGGCGTCTGCGGCATCTCGACGAGCAGCTCGGCGGTGCGGATGTCGATGCTCAGATCTTCGGCAAGCTTCTTCTTCACCAAGCCGCGGCTTTGTACGCCGACCAAATAG